>CANCKG010000001.1 GCA_947378515.1 Gammaproteobacteria bacterium
GCACTGTGCGCGGGAAACCCGCACGCAGTGCATGTTAAGGGGGAGAATCGCGATTCCCCCCTTAAAATCCCCCATCGCGTAAGGAGCCACAGCTCAGCTTCTACGTAAAATGTAGTAAATGTGCTGAATAATAGATACTAATAATTTAACGTGTACCTATGGTGAACGGTATATCACTATTTTAGGTAGCTATACCGCTCGCCATTCAAGATGCGAGGTTTGTGATTTAACGTGTGCCTATGGCGATGGGTATATCTCTATTTTAGATATATACCCATCGCACCTTGAGATGCGATGGGTATATATGATTTGTAGAAATACTTAAATTAAGCAAGAAACACTCCGGCCTAAAGGCCGGAGTGTTTTAGACTTGGAAGAGGTATGCAAATCGAACAAGTCCGCACCTTGTGAAACCTTAGGCGTAGGCCGAGGTACGGTGCTCCTACCGCCCTGAAGGGCGGGGTTTCAAACCAGCTAAGGAATTTGGATAAAAGTACCAATCATGTTTGAAGCGCATCGAAAGCAACAAGCTCACGAAGCCTTGTTGCTCGAAACGGAAGAAGAAAAGCATACATTTTAATTTCCTTGCGTAAATGCGTGATGGTCTCCACTATTTGAAGTAGAGAATAAGACACACCAATTAGGAATATCTTATGGCCGTATATCTGAGCGACGCACAAAAAAGACATGAGGCTGAAGAGTTAGTGCGGACTGAAAAAATTATAGCTCGCACACAACAAGAGACTGCTGAACTTAACCATGCACGAAAAGAACTCGCTGCGCTTAATGCAGCGCTAGCAGAAGCAGAAGAAGTCAGAGAACTGAGTACCGAACGTGCTAATAGATATAACGAAGCAGTCGATGCTGCACAAATTGAAGCGCAAGCTGTCACTAACACGCATGAAGCGTTTAAAGAAAGCTTAAATACGCCAATCAAAGAAGTTAATAAGGATCGTTGTAGCTTTGATTTTAAAAATAATACCACTACGATAAAATCTTCTCGCGCTCTTATCAAGCCAAAGAATACGGCACAAGCGACTCAGTTTGCTACTAATTACTTAACGACTGATGCTAAAACACTTGAATTACCAATGGCTGTTGCGTCTAGGATGGAAGCGTTACCAACAGCCTTGTCTAATCCTTCTGTCGTATGGGAAGCGCATATAAGTCCTACGGTTACTGAAAAACTTCAATCACACGTAATAAGTCAACAACTTGACTTCAATCCAGTGATTATAAAAAGTACTTATGATCTTGATGGCAAGATTAGTATTGAGACGGATAAAGGTGCGACAGTCACTCAGCAAACGGATCCTGATAACCTTTCTGGTTCTAGTTATACGGTAAAGCATCCAGATGGTTTATCAGAAAAAGCCCAAGCAATCAACGCCGGTGTCCTCTTAGCGCATATGATGGCAGCTGAGTACACGAATAAAGAAATCATTGCATTTGAAAATGATGCCAAGTATCAGCCTACAAAAAGTGTCTATGCGGCGCCTGCTGGCCTTAGGAAATTTCTGAGCGATAAAAATTCAAGTCAAGTCTACGCCCTTGAAAGTATTCAAGGGTATGCGACAGCATGTAAATTAGCCATAGAGCATGAGAATAAATATTCTATTACTGACGGTGAACATATCATTGATCCGGCTTTAGTGAAAGGAGCTAGCTGGTTTGAAAAGTTTATAAATGCCGTTGTTACTCCATCGGTGGCGCCGACTGATCAAAGTCAAGCTGTACTCGCTGAAAAACCTGCGACAGATGTACCTGCGTCCACTGATTCAGGCTTGAAAGAAGTTGTTACTGTAGCGCCAGAGGTTGCCAACGTCGCACCACCAAGCTCGACAGCATCAGCACTAAATCCAGTCGCGCACGACACTACTGCAGTGGAAGTACTTGAAGCTAAGCCAGAGGTTGCCAACGTTGCACCACTACCTGCCGCCGTACCACAAAGCCCGGTCGTAACAGCTGCAATTGCTAAAAATCCAAGCGTGGATAAAGATGCGGTCGCTATTCGCAAAGAAGATTCGATCGCAAACACGAAGCAGACTCCCAGTTCTCCTGGCTCTGGTGCGTCAAATCATTAAGTTTATGTGGTGTTTAAACGGCGCAAATACACAGTTTAAACGCCACGTCTTGTTCGGTTTGACAGCGACGTTTATCAATGACTTTTAAAGGATAAAAACGGATGCTGATGCCATGGCGACCGATGCTCGTTTCGGGGAAAAATAAGGTTTGCTTTGGTAATTGAATGCGTAATAGTTGTAACGGTTGTCCTGGATTCAAGGTGGTTTGAAAAAAACCACGTTCGGCATTCTTGCTAATAAACAGCGCACTGTCACGAATTAACGCCAACAACATAGCCACCGTTTGGTGCATTAAGCCAAGCTCATCAAAAAAATACTGGATCGCTTGAAAACGTTCAGTAGCCGGTTGCAATAGCCATAATTGAAAGGTCGGTATTTCTTGTACGCAAGTGCCACTTAGATTGTGTAGATGCATCCGAATGGCCGTTAAAAAATCATTTTCACGTAATCGTTGACCGAGTTTTCCTTCGGTCAACGATAATTGTTCATTTAAGGTTTCCAGTTGGTTCAGCATGACGGTTAATTTAGCTTGATTTACTTTTTCGGAATGCATTAAGCGTTGAAACGTCCCACATAAACGCGTTAATTCTTTCATTAGTTTACTTTTAAAATCAGGTCGCTCTAATAGGGTTAGCGCATGCAACATACTTTCTAATGCTAATCGGCTGGCTGCTTGCTCTTGATTCATTAAGCCTTGTTCAATAGACGCAAATAATTCCGCTAATTTCAAATATAGACGGCATTGTTCATTAAATGCTTGTTCAAAGTAAATAGGATTGTAGCTATTCACGACATTCCCCCTGAGTTTTGCATAAATATAAACTGAATACCTGGTTTATCGCGCGTGTAGCAGCTAAATAAGTAAATCGGATTCATAGCAAAGTCTCAGTGATCAGCTTTTTTTTGCGCCGCTTGCGACGTTTTTTGGGTTTATTTTTTGGTTCAACAGTCGCTATTGTTAGACGCAATTCGGCGTTGTTGAGTAAATTCATTCGCGTCTCGACATCAGCATCGTAAAATTGGGTCCACCATGTGGCAAGCGCTAGATCTTCGGGATTGACTTGTGCTCGGATCAATAAAAAATCATAACCAGCTCGAAATTTAGGGTGCTCGATTAAGCTTAACCATGATTTGTTAGGGGTAGCGCTAAAACGGTGTTGCAAATACCAAATATCACGCATGGTAGCCGTCAATCGTTTTGGAATGTGCAAATGTTTGACAGCCGTTGATAGAGTTTTTAAGATGGCGTGTTCGATCGTTGGTGTCGAGAGTTGAGTATCATCGGTCACGAGTTGTTGATTAATTAATAGCACCGGCCAATACCACACAGCTAACATGAAGGCAGGATTGATAGTTTTATATTCTTTCAAACGTTGATCGGTATTTTCGAGCGCTTTGGTGATCAACGCGACGCTATAATGGCTAATATCTTTATTTAAGGCTTTCTGCACTTCAGGCATTAAAAAATCAAGTAACTGATAGTGGCGCAATAAGTGAAAAACGCTAGCTGCTTTCCCACTGACGATTACTTTGAGCATCTCATCAAAGAGTCTGGCCGGTGAAATATGGGCTAATAAGGCTTGCATCTTAGGGATGGCATCGATAATTGCTTGATCTAACTGCAAGCCCACCTTGCCAGCCAAACGAACCGCTCGAATTAGCCGCACCGGGTCTTCGCGAAAACGTACTTCTGGATCACCGATTACCCGTAATAAACGCAATTTTAAATCACTTAAACCACCCACAAAATCGACGATGCTGAAATCGGCAATATTGTAATAGAGGGCATTGACGGTAAAGTCACGACGAATCGCATCTTTGTAAATTTCATCAGCCGTCCCATAAGTATTATCACGTACCACTAAACCGTGTTCACTATGACCGTGGGTGTGTTGATCGGGGATTCTGAAAGTAGACACTTCGATCACTTCGCGACCAAAGACCACATGCACTAATTTAAAACGCCGGCCGATGACCCGCGAGTTACGAAATAACCGCCGTACTTGTTCTGGGTGAGCGTCAGTGGCGACATCAAAGTCTTTGGGTTTCAAACCTAATAAAAGATCACGCACGCAACCACCAACTAAGTATGCCGAAAAACCTGAATCGTGCAGACGATTCAATACATTGAGCGCACTAGCTGGAATGTGTTTCCGCGACAGTGTATGATCAGCGCGTGAAATGATGGTACCGCGTACGGCTGACTTTAGATTAGCGTGGGTTGAGGTACTGATTATTCTAGCCGGCTGATTCTTTTTTCGGCCAAATAGTTTCTTAAGCAATTTCTTAATAATGATATTCCTACTTTAACAACATGAATGATTCTAATCTCGTTTCTCATACACCAATGATGCAGCAATATTTACGGCTTAAAGCTAATCATCTCGATACATTAGTATTATATCGAATGGGTGATTTTTATGAGCTATTTTTTGAGGATGCAAAAAAAGTCGCTCGTTTACTCGACATTACCCTTACAACCCGGGGTCAATCCGCTGGCAATCCTATTCCTATGGCTGGCGTACCTTATCATGCTATCGATAATTATATCGCTCGGTTGCTTAAATTGGGTGAGTCAATTGTGATTTGCGAACAAATTGGCGATGCTTCTGCCAGTAAAGGTTTAGTTGAACGGCAAGTAACCCGCATCATTACTCCGGGTACCATCAGTGAAGAACAATGGCTCGATGCTAAAAGCGATAATATTCTCTTGAGTGTCTATGATAACCCAGGTCAAGCCCATTTTGGGCTTGCTGCGCTAGATTTAGCGGGTGGACGCTTAATATTAGTGCAAGTGAGTGGTGTTGAAGGGTTAATAGCTGAATTAGAACGCTTTGACGCGGTGGAAATCCTCTTAAATCTAGAAGCTGATGCATCGATGGCCGGGGCTTGCCGCAGTGTTAAACGTCGGCCTAACTGGTGGTTTGATCTAGTCGCGGCCAATCGGGCTTTGCGTGAACAATTCGGTGTCAATGATCTAAGTTCTTTTAATGTTGAAGCGGTACCTCTCGCAATCCAAGCGGCTGGTGCGTTATTAAGTTATGTGAAAGAAGCTCAACGCGCATCCCTACCACATATTCAGCATTTACAGGTCGAAGCACCGACCAGTGGGTTGTTTTTAGATGCAGTGACGTTGCGTAATTTGGAATTGGTGCACAATATAAAAGGCGGCAGCGAGCATACACTGTTTAGTCTGCTGGATCATTGTGTGACACCAATGGGAACACGATTATTACGCCGCTGGTTAACACGGCCACTGCAAGATCGCACGTTGTTAAACGCACGACATGCCATGCTTGAACAATTGCATTTAAGTCATGCGAATGCCAATTTGCCAGAAATTGTTCGTTTGATGGGGGATTTAGAACGCGTCGTCAGTCGCGTGGCGTTAAAAAATGCCCGACCGCGTGATTTAGTTAATTTACGTCGCGCCTTGAGTGAAATTCCGAACTTGCAAACAGTAGCGGCTGGGTTGTTGGCATCAAACACGTTAAAGGATAAAGATTGCCGCGACTTGAGTACACTTTTTGCCATGATCACACCACTGCCAGCTTTGGTGACGCTCTTAACGCAAGCCATTGTCGATGAACCACCGGTGGTGTTACGTGATGGTGGTGTTATTAAAGAGGGTTATCATCAAGAATTAGATGAATTACGTCAATTGAGTATCAATGCTGATGGTTTTTTAGCGGAATTAGAACTGCGTGAACGACTCGAAACGGGAATTCCTTTATTAAAAGTTGGTTACAATCGAATTCACGGCTATTTTATAGAAATTAGTAGCGACAAAGCGCATAAAGCACCCTTACACTATGTTAGACGCCAAACCCTCAAAAATGCTGAACGTTATATTACCCCTGAATTAAAAATTTTCGAAGATAAAGCGCTTAGTGCAAGTAGTAAAGCGCTCAGTTTAGAAAAAATTCTCTACGAAGCCTTACTGACAATTCTGTTGCCATTTGTGCCAGCGTTGCAAACCATTGCTCAGTATGTAGCGCAATGTGATGTACTGTTGAGTTTGGCGATATTGGTAGATCAGCATGCTTGGGTTAAGCCTGAATTAGTAGCAGTTCCTGGCATCGACATCATTCAAGGCCGTCATCCGGTGATTGAAGCGGTTAGCGACCAAGCTTTTATTGCCAATGATGTTAATTTAACGCCAGAAAGATCGTTATTATTGGTAACTGGCCCCAACATGGGGGGTAAATCAACCTATATGCGACAAACGGCATTGATTGTAATTCTGGCCCATATCGGCAGCTTTGTACCAGCGAAACGTGCGGTGTTAGGTCCTGTCGATCGGATCTTTACGCGAATTGGTGCATCGGATGATTTGGCGTCTGGACGCTCGACTTTTATGGTCGAAATGACTGAAACCGCGACAATTTTAAATAATGCCACGGCCCATAGTTTAGTGTTAATGGATGAAGTGGGTCGTGGTACCAGTACCTTTGATGGTTTATCGTTGGCTTATGGTGCCGCTCATTATTTAGCATCAAAAATAAAAGCACTGACTTTATTTGCCACCCATTATTTTGAATTAACCACTTTGCCTGAATGCTTAAGCAATGTGGTTAATATTCATTTGGATGCACTGGAATATCAAGAACACATTGTCTTTAAACATCAAGTGAAACCGGGTCCAGCCAGTCAAAGTTATGGCTTACATGTTGCACGGTTGGCAGGTGTGCCAGTATCAGTGATTCAATTGGCTAAAACAAAATTACGCGAGTTGGAAACGCAAGCCCAACCACTCATGTCAAAACCCACGTTAGCTTCTAATAAGCAACGCGATTTATTTAGTAATCCTATTGAGATTACGCTTAAAGAAAAATTAGTAAGCGTTGATTTGGATCAGCTATCGGCCCGTGATGCGCTCGATTTATTGTATCAATGGCGCGATACGTTAAGTGAGATATAAGGATGGCAAGACATTTTAATCGACAATTGTGGACGATAGAATCTTGTAGTTTTTACCGAGATACGTCAGAAACGATCATTTTACCTTCGCTGGCTGCGATAGCGATTTATCTATGGGTACCCGTTTTTTGGTTGCAATTAACGATTGCCGCTTTTTTAACCGGCAAAACTGTAGCAAAACTGTTGTTGCTACTATTTGAACAGGATAATTGTGGGCCTAAGCGAGTCTTAACTATGGTGCTGGCATTAAGTATAGGCGGGTCGTTGATAGCACTCATTCCCACGGTGCAGTGTTTAATTGGCGGTCGATTTGTTGAAGGTCTAGGGGTAGGTTGTATTACGGCTATTTCTGCCCTGCTTATTGACAAAAATATTCAAGGTGAATTCGTAAAGAATTGGACTAAAATAAGTATGGTGAATGTATGGGTGCCATTGATTGCAACATTTATAGGTGGATTGATTCAATTAACGCTCGGTTGGCAAGCTAATTTCATTGTAGTAATGATAATGGGTTGTTTGTGTTTAATCGCAATTCATCGTTACATTCCCACTACTAAAGTGGTTAAATATCAACGCGTTAAAATACCATCCGATTGTTTGATTTTGTTTAAACGCCGAACGATTCTTAATGAAGTGTTAGCGTTTAGTTTTAGTTATGGTACTCAATCGGTAATTTATACCATTACACCGATTTTATTTATCACGATATATCACTGGCCAGTTCATTTTTATTGGGTTATTTTAGCGTTTTTTTCAGGTGGTTTTTTTTTAGGAAAGCTGCTGGTTAATTGTTATAGTGAAGTTTTACAGCGATTTTTTTGTAAATGGTTATTTTTTGCTTTACCGGTACTTGCGTCCTTAGGGTTGATTTGTGTAAATGGCTCAAATCGTGTTACGGTGTTATTGAGTATGATATTAATTGGTGTTTGTGGGTTTTCTAAATCGGTATTGTCACCTTTGGTTCTAAATAGTATCAAAAATAAATTTAGCGCGCATATTATTACTGGAACGTCGTTTTTTGGCGTGATTCAATCCGCGGTAGGTGCTGCTTTAGCGTTTATCGCCGCGCGTTATTTTCGCGCCGAAGCGCAAGATTTGGGCTGGTTATTATTTGTGATCAGTAGTGTAGCGCTAATGCTTTTCAGCGCCAGCTATAGCCGTAATGGTTAAGCTTCTTGTATCTATTCACCACATTTTCCTATTTCTCGCGTAGATCTACGCCAGTGGCTCCTGTTGCTCTGGGGGATTGTTAAGGGGGAGAACCGCGATTCTCCACCTTAACCTGCACTAGCGCGGGTTCCCCGCGCGTAGGTGCTGAATGGTTAAGCTTCTTTATCTAAATGAAATTTATGCAGCAAGCGATGGATCATCGGCGCGATTAATAAAGCCAATGCCGCGGCAAACATTAAACCACAAAAAAGCGCATAAATACCTGCAAAGAGCTTAGCTATGGTGGTGTGCATGATATCGATTTGCCCCATCCCACAGAGCACCATGGCGGCATTCATGAAAGAATCGATAAAGGGTAATTTGGCGATGCGATGATAGCCAGCGATGCCCACGCCTAAAGCAATAATAAACACGCTAGAACCCATAAAGGTATGAATAATTAAGCGTTTAATAAATGTAGCAATATCAGCGAGTGGTTGATTATGTCGTTCAAACATAGCGTGTTGTTGTGTTTTGAGTTGGATGGTCCTGAGTATACCTAATTATTTACTAAAGTAGGTCGAATAAAAATCAATAATTCGCGTTTTTGGTTTGCTTGGTGCTGATAGCTAAAGAGTCGACCGATGAATGGTATGTCACTAATAAAGGGAATTCGTTTGACGACTTGTTGTTGATCGATTTCATAAATACCACCAAGAACCACCGTTTGGCCATTATTGACGAATACTTGGGTAATAATTTCACGCGTATCGATGGCGGGTACGCCATTGACTTCACGGCTACTGGCTTTATCTTGACTGATTTTAAGGGTTAATAACATCTGCTGACGGTTTAAAATTTGCGGGGTAACCGATAGGCTTAACACCGCTTTTTTAAATGCAACGTTGGTCGCTCCACTAGAGGTTTTTTCTTGATAAGGAATATCTTCACCGGTTTCAATTGACGCGGTTTGACCATTGGTGGTTAACAAATGCGGACTAGCAATGATGTCGCCAAAGCCATTAGCTTCCAAAGCCGATAGCGCTAAATCTAGGCGATAACCTGCTTGAAGGGGCAGTAAAGCGACGCCGATACTCGCAGCATCACTTGGGTTTGCTGCAAAATCGACATTTAACCGCGCTTTGACCGGCACAGTGCCAATGCCGTTTTTTTGCGCTTCATTAGCGCCTTCCAATGTACCACTTAAGTGATGCAAACTGCTTAAACCAAATTGCAGCCCTAAATCGCGTTCATGAAAAATATCGACCGTCACGATTCGTGCGGTAATCGCAATTTGTGGTGAATTTTGATCTAAATGCTTAAGCAAATTTTGTAAATGGTGAATTTTACTGGACGTGTCTTCAATCCATAGGCTATTGGTGCGTGAATCGGCACTAATGCTGCCACGCGCCGATAGTAAATGGCTTTCAGGTGTTTTGATTGCCACCAACATATCATTGGCTTTGACGTAACGTAAAGCAATATAGACGCGCTGTAAGGGACTTTGATCGTTAATAGGGGCTGGCGTTGCTTCTGTTAACGGGCTGATATAAGAAACCGTTCCCCATTGTTGGTAATTCAATTGTTGACTTTGGATGATGAATTGAATTATTTGTGAGAGTGGTACGTGATCGAGATGGATACTCATCTCACCTTGAATATTAGGACTGATAATGACATTTTTGTGGCTAAAACGAGCTAGGTTGATTAGTAAAGCACGCGTTGGGACTTGATTGACATCAATGCTGAGTAAGGGGTCGGTAGGCGCACACTGACAGCTTAAACTTAAGAAAAGCAATGCGATGAGCCAGTATCGTTTAATCATGACTTAACTCCGAGGGTGCATTGGCGTGCAATATTAACCTTAACTGGTGTGGGTGGTGATTTGAATCGATGAATTCAGCATATTGTTCGTGTAATTGACTTAAGTGCCACTGTTCAGTGCCAAGCGTGTCGCCCACCTGCACCAGACGAATGTCTTGATTGGGTAGACGAATCAGTGCTCCGCTATGCACGGCATCACGTAGCAGCCCGAGCCATTCGATTTGCGCTAAGGGGTAACGAGTTAGGGGAGCGCGCGCGTCAACACTCACGCTAAAAGGATTGCGTGCTAAATACGGTGTTTTGCTAACATGGCAGCACTGCCCGTGTTGGGTGGTGGAAGCATTCGTCATCAGTATTTTTAAGGTGATGGGCTCATCGTTAGCCGATTGTTGCCATTGCAGAGTATCGATGCGCCAGTCAGAAGCTTGCTGGCTTAAGTATTTTGTGAACGCCTGAAGTTGCTGATACGTTCCTAAACAGTGAACTTGCCAATGATGCGTATCTACTTGTAATAATTCACGAATAAAAACGGGCTGCGCCAGCGCAGTTGTGCTGATACGATCGGCAAAGGCTTGACTGGGTGGTTGCAAGCGATCTTGTTGAATGACTTGCCTTAAATGTCTAAGTTGATGGATTTCAGTATCGGCTAGGTGGATCTGTAATTGCAGTTGCTGCACGCGTTGATAAGCGTGGTTGACCTGAAGCTGCGTCGGCTTTAATAGGCTAAAATAGCCACCTAATGCCAGTAGTAAAGCACATAACGTCAAGCCCAGCACGACGTACATTGGCGCCAAAGCCGTTAACAAATGTCTTGCTCGTTTTTCAGCCATAATACTCTCGATTATTGCCAGATTAAATTAAGTTGAAATTCCAAATACCCCATTTGATTATGGCTGGCTTTAAGTTGTTGTTGGGTGATGGTGATAAACGTCGTGAGTTGTTGTAACCACGTGTTGAAAGCGGCTTCTGATGATACTTGACCGCTTAGTTCACACTTGGTGACACTGACGTTCAGTTGACTCAAGACTATTTCAGGGTTAATGCTATGGAGAATGTTTTGTAAGTGACACATCAGTTGTTGATTTTGATGGGTGATTAAGCTTACGCGTTGTTGTTGCTTAAGTATTTGCTGGTGCTGCTGGGTTAATTGTTGAAATTGCTTCACGCTGGGTTGTTTGATGAATAATTGCCGTTGTAGTTGCTGGCTAATTAACGTCCAATGCCTTTCTCGCCAGAGTAACCAGCCTTCGCTTAAGCCCATTAAACTCAATAATAATCCTAAGCTTATTACCCCAATGTTGAGATAGCGGCGATTAGCGTGAAGTCGGTGACTAGCTTGCCATGGTAAGATATTAAGCGGTTTTAACGTGTTCATGATTAGCCTGCTGCCCAGTTGCGCCGACAAGCTAATTTAAGGGCGCGAAAAACAGCCGTTTGGTGTGAAGGATCAATGGTTGCTAATAAGTGTTGTTGGTCTTCATAGGCTTCAGTTGGACGAGCGTCAAGATAACTCAAGGGTTCAAGGGCGCTAATGCTTAAGCCGTTGTTTTGCCAAGTCTGACATAGTTCATGGCGTGTTAGTTCCGTTAAGAGCCAGCAGCGAATACTTAAACTATGGGTAGAATCGACGTTAATTTTTTCAAGTGTTAAGGTATTGGCGGGGTTGGCTAATAATTCTGGCTTGGCGAGTTTAAGGTAGGCGTGAATCGCCTCTAAAGATAAGTGTGGTGGAAACTCTTCAGTCCAATGAATGACCAAGGTATCTAAAATAGCGATGGCAATCGGCAAGTGTTGGCAATGGATCCTAAGATAAGCCAGTTGACCATGGTAGATCGCTTTGATGTGCCAACGGAACCACTTGCGAGCGACTAAAACTAAACAGTAGTCTTGACTATCTTCTTTAAGCGGGCTTAAGCCAGCAAAGAGAGCGTTTAAACAGGTCGCGGTCATAAGTCCAAGCCTCATTCATGATTAAGATCATGACAGTGTAAGCGTAGCTATGAAGACAATGCAGTGGTTAACGACAATAAACTCGAGATTATGCTTGATGTCGCACCTGCGCGCGGGGAACTTAGCGTAGGTGCATTTCGTATCTAACAAATTACATCATCGTCACGAATGCGGATAGTCATAACATCGCACTGGCTGTTATGAATGACCGAATTTGCAGTCGAACCAAGTAATAGACTTAAGCCATGACGACCATGGCTACCAACAATAATTAAATCGGCATTTTTTTGTGCAGCTTGGTGGAATAGCACGATTTTAGGTGAACCGACTTCAACGACTTGGTTTTCGGATTTGATGCCAACCTTAGTACATACTTTCGCTAATTCTTCTTTCGCTATGGCCAACAGTTCTGCTTCAACATTGATTAAGCTAGGGTAAGCTTGGCCAATGCCGTAGGCATTCATGTGTTCAATCGCATGAACTACCGTCAATTGCGTATCGAATAAGGTGGCTAAGGCGATGGCTTTGGTTAAGACGGTCAGGTCACACTCGGGGTGCAAATCAAGACCTAAAATAAGATGACGATAGATGCTCATGATAGTTACTCCTTAAAAAGTGTTTAACAGAGTATCCCATGGTCTATGGGTATTCTGCAAGTTAAGCTGCTTTAAAATCCGCAAAGTCATCGACATTGATCACGCGTTTACGTAAACATTGTAGCTCCATTAAATCCTGTTGCTCGTCTTTGGTAATAATGCTTAATTGCGCTGCGTGATTGATCTGTTCATCATAACGAAAGCCATTGATGCGACCTTCGTGAATGGCTTGACGCAGCCGTTTTTCGATCGGTTCACACCTGATAACTTCATTTAGCGTCAGATTGAGTAAATGAATGGGATTGTTTACGACGCTTGTTTGATCGATGCCGCGACATAATCGACTACGACTGACATTTGGGCTTAATAGTAACAATGCCACTTGTTGTTGTAAGTTATCGCGTGGTGCAGGGTGTGCTTTACCTAAGGGAAAGATGAGGCATTGTAGACTCCAACCAATGACGCGATTCGGTAAGTTTTTAATTAACGCATAAAGTTGCTCTTCGGCACGATGCAATAATAAATCGCAAGCGTAGTGGATTAACGGTCGGTCTGCTTCGGGGCAGCCGATGGTTTTAAATTGTTTTAACGCAGCCGCTGCCAAATAAAGACAACTAAAGACATCACCCAAACGTGCCGACAGAGATTCTTTGCGTTTTAAGGCGGCGCCAAGCGATAGCATTATGCTATCGGCTGCAAGGGCAAAATTAGCACTTACTCGACTGATTTTTTGCGTATAACGTTTCACCAGCGCTGTTCCAGAGGTGCGGGCGAGAGTGCCGGCACTTAAACTCAGTAATAGCGAACGACTGATATTGCTTAAGCTATAGCCGATGTGACTAAATAAAGTTTGATCAAAGGCTTTCAAACTTTGCTTGGGGTCACTTAAATTGGCGGCTTGTAATTCAGCTAGCGCATAAGGATGACAACGGATAGCTCCCTGGCCAAATATAATCATATTGCGCGTTAAAATATTTGCCCCTTCGACCGTAATGGCGATGGGCGCACTTTGATAAAAATTCGCCAAATAATTATTTGGTCCCATGCAAATGCCTTTGCCACCATGAATATCCATGGCATCTAAGGCGGCCAAACGGCCTGCTTCGGTCGCATGGTATTTCATAATGGCAGAAACGACGCTCGGTTTTTCACCGCGATCAATCGCACTCAAGCTTAATAAGCGCGCGGCATCGTAGATATAAGCGCTACTCGCTAAACGCGCCAGAGGTTCTTGAATACCCTCAAATTGACCAATGGCGGCATTGAATTGGCGACGAATACGCGCGTAAGCGCCACTGACGGAAGCAAACATTTTCGTGGCGCCGATCGCTGAGGTCGGTAAGGTTATTGCTCGACCGACGGCAAGGCATTCGACCAGCATTCGCCAGCCATGACCGATCATCGCTTCCCCACCGATTAAGTAACTTAAAGGAATAAATACATCCAAGCCTTGAGTGGGGCCATTTTGAAATGGTACACCCATCGGTAAATGCCGTCGGCCGATCGTGATTCCTGGGGTATTAACGGGGATGAGTGCGCAGCTGATGCCACGTTCTATTTGCGGCGATAATCGTTTGTCAGGATCGAATAATTTAAAGGCTAAGCCAAGTAAGGTAGCCACTGGCGCTAGCGTAATATAGCGTTTGTTCCAGTTTAAACGAATACCAAGAACCGTTCTCCCATCCCACATGCCATCACAAACAATGCCGTAATCGGAGATCGCTCCAGCATCAGAGCCAGCTTCGGGGCCAGTTAAGGCAAAGCACGGTAATTCTTCGCCGCAAGCGAGGCGTGGTAAGTAATGGTTTTTTTGGATCTCGGTGCCGTAATGTAGCAGTAATTCAGCCGGACCCAGTGAATTGGGCACGGCCACGGTGGTGGCCAACGTGGTACAGCGACTGTACAATTTGAGTAAGATTTCTGAATGCGCAAAGGCTGAAAAACCCATGCCACCGTAATTGGTGGGAATGCATAAGCCAAAAAATTTGTGCTCTTTTAAAAAAGCCCACATGGATTCCGGTAAGTCATAATAGTCGTGACTAATTGTCCAATCATTAATTTGCTGGCATAAGTCATTAACAGGCCCATCGATGAAGGCTTGTTCAGCTTCCGTGAGAGTTGAAAAAGGTGTGCTGAAATGGTTTTTCCACTGAATATCACCACGAAATAGTTCACTTTCAAAGCCAACTGTCCCAGCGTCAATGGCAATTTGCTCCGTCTCAGAGAGTCTGGGCATGATACGCCGGTAGATAGGTAGAATTCTGGCGGTAATTAATTTACGGCGCAGACCGCGAAAATTAAAGATAAGGGCGATGGCAATGAAGAAAGTCCACCAAAAGATTAAGGCCGCTAAACTTAAAGAAGTTAAGCGTGAGAGTAAAACTAAACCAATCGCGCCTGCTACAGTCCAGAGTCGCAATGACGTACGTCGATACAGTAACGTGGCAATTAAAACGAGGCAAAGGATAGTGATCATAAAAAGTCTGTATGGCCAGAATCAGCCGTAAGGGAAGGCCACAAGGACCTGCCCGTTGAAATAGCAGGCATAATGGTTGCTATGAGCGAGAAACTTAGCTGTAGTGCCTGTTAAGGGGGGAGATAAGACCAAAAAATACATTGCATTTTTTGGTTGAACGCCAAGGGCAATGAGGCTCTTGGCAGGGCTTTTCATTCAGGTAGGATGAAAAGCCTGAATGCAAAGATCGCGATTTTGCCCATAAAGCTATCCTGCTTTATGGCGCCTCATGGGAAAAAGCTCACGCTTTTTCTATTTCCACGAAGCCACCCTTAAAATCCCCCGTCGCTGCCAGTCCCTGCAGTTAAGCTTTTACGCAAAATAGGTGAAAATGTGCTGAATAGTTACCAATTAAT
>CANCKG010000002.1 GCA_947378515.1 Gammaproteobacteria bacterium
GTAAGCACTGACGGTGATTTGCCGTGCCATGCCAAAGATGCGCTGGCGAATTTCTTCATCGAAGCCATTCATCACCGAGAGTACGGTGATTAAGACGGCGACACCTAAGGCGATGCCTGCCATTGAACTAAACGACATGAAAGAGACAAAATGATTGCGGCGTTTAGCGCGGGTATAGCGAAGGCCAATATAGAGAGCGACAGGTCGAAACACGGTAAAAATCCTAACGTTTTTGATGCATTAACATGAATAAACCCAGTAAGCCAAATAATAAACACGGCAAACTAGCACCTAAAAAAGCGGGTAATTGTAATAATAAAACAACGGGGCTGAGTAATTGGTTGCAATAATAAAAACTAAAGCCAGCGGCGATACCCGTGACAAGTCTTAAGCTTTGACTAACGCTGCGCAAGGGCCCAAAAATAAAAGGGATCGCCAGTAACATCATCACTAAACTCGCTAAGGGTTGAAAAATCCGTTTCCAAAAAGCCAATTGTAAAGGTTCATTGGTGGTTTTGGCTTTTTGATGAAAACGCAACGAAGCATTGAGTTCACGTAATGACAGACTGCTGGGTTTTTGGACGCTATTGCGTAACACCTCAGGTTTTAAATTAAAGGGCCAGGTGGCTTGCTTCGCGCTAAATGTCGTGATGTGTTTAAGATTAATGCGCGTACCATGGACATTATTTACTTGCCAGGCGCCATTTTGGTATTGGCCGGTTTCGGCCGTACTAAATTGGTTGAGTTGTTGTTGGTCATTAAAAGCATACCAGCTGATGTGGTGTAATATTTGCTGTTGATCGATCTGCCCGATATGCAAATAATTTTGTTGGTCTTTTATCCACACATCGTCACTGTAATTACCTATGTCGTGCGTATTGCTATGAATATGGTCGTTTTTATATTGATTGGCATAAAAAGTAGCTTTAGGTGCAATTAACTCACCCATTAACGCTAAGAGTACAACTAAGCAAATGAGAGTTTTAAACGTGCGCCAGGTAATGGCGAGAAATGATAAACCAGCTTGTCTAAGGACAATTAATTCACTGTGATTGGCGAGGACCCCGAGCCCCATCAGCATCCCTATCAAGCCAGCCATCGGGAATATTTGATACAGTTGCTCGGGTAAGTTTAAGAGCACAAAGACTAAGGCTTGAGTCACGCCATATGTGCATTGACCAATATCGCGCAATTCAGCGACCATTAAAATAAAAAACTCTAAACCGACGGCTGCAAAGAGCACGATGCCAATGGAGTGTAAGATAGTGGTGGCGAGGTATCGATCGATGATTTTCATAAGGTTTTGAGCCCTCGCCAAGTACGAAGCTCAGGGTATTTATGCCAATACACGCTAATAATCAGCACTAACAAACTTATATGTGCCCAGCCAATGCCAGGAAACCGGCCCAAAGAACCGTTGCCGACCCAAGCACGCAATAAAAAAAGCGAATTGGCGTAGATAATAAAGATTAAAATACCACTGATCAAACGTGCATAGCGACTTTGGCGTGGAGGTAACTGACCTAAGGGTAGCGCTAATAAACCCAGCAAGAAAGTGGCTAAGGGTAGCGAAAAACGCCATTGTAATTCTGCGGCAGCTAAGCGATTATGTTTGGCAAGCTTAAAAAGCGCAAAGGTGGGCATGGCATCCATTTGGGTGCTAGCATCTGCTAATGCGCCGCCACCTAAGAGGATTTGATAGCTACCGAAAAAAGCTTGTTCGATATTGGCGGTCCCGGCGATCCCGCTATAACGGTGGCCATTATAAATGGCTAAGTATTGACTGGCAGGTATGCCTTTGGAAATAATTTCGCCGCGTGAAGCCATCACGACATTCCATTGATTATCATCGTAGCTATTGCTGTTAGGAATCAATCGCTTTTCAGCCATGAAAATTCCTTGCAAATGCTGGTGATCAACGGAACTTTTATTGATGTAAAAAACATGATGGCTGGTGCTATCAGCTTGGAATTTTTCAGGAATGATCGTATCGATGGACGCGCCGGCATTGGTGGTCGATAATAGTTCATCACGCACCGTGGCGATTAAAGGTTGACCCCATAGGGTTAATACCGCGACGAGTACCGTCGTTGTTGCTAACAGCGTGGTGATTAAACGAAATTGTTGCGGTAGTGACAAGCCACAAGCGCTTAAAATAAGTAATTCATTATCGGCCGAAAAACGCCCAAGGGTCAATAACAGGCTCAAAAAAAAAGTCAGTGGTAATAATAAACTGAGTAAATACGGAATTTCCAATAGCATGATTTTGCCGACTACGCCTAAAGCGATTTCGCCGGCCGCAGCATCGTTTAAGTAGCGGACCAATTGATTCCCTAAAAAAATAATTAGGATAATCAGCGTGACGGTTACCAGGCTTTGGAGTAATTCTCGATTAAAATAACGAAAAATCAGCACGAGTTTGTTAGAATGTCCGAATGAAAATAAATAGCCTCTGTAAAGATGGCTTACGCGTATCTATTAAGTATATTTACCCCGTTTTTCGTAGAAGCTTAGCTGTGGCGACTGGCAGCGATGGGGAATAGATCGCTTACCCTAACTTAAATAGCGCGAAAGCGTCATTATACTACGCTCAGCTGCTAGAGTATTATTTAAAATGAGAGAGATGATTATGAGCACATACCAATTAGCCAATACCTTAACTAGTGATGTTGAAATTATCGTTGTGGGTCTACATGTTAACAAACGCGTTGCCGCGCCGGTGCCGCCAATGTTAAGCGCTGAAATCAACGCGGTCATCGAACGCCAAGCATTGACCTTAACGTTAGGTCAAACGCACATCTTTTATCGTGCCGAGGCGCCCTATAAAGTTATTATAGTAGGCCTTTGTGCCATAGAGGATATGACTTTAGTAGCCTGGCAGAAAGCCGTTAAAGCGGTAGCGAAGCAAATTGCTGACAGCAATCGGCAGTCATTAGCTTTTGTCGTACCAGAAAAAGCGTACGTGTGGCTAAGGGCGACCGTTATTGCCCTTGATAGTGCAAATTTTCAACAAGGCCAGTTGAAAAAAGCAGGTTTGAATCCTAGCACTTGGCCATCACGCATCACGTTTGTGGGTACTTGGTCAGCAGCGGCTACGACAGAACTGGCCCAAGGAGCTGCGATCGCCTCAGGCATTCAGTTAACCAAAACACTGGGGGATTTACCGGCCAATTATTGCACGCCACGCATTTTAGCGGCGAGTGCTAAAACTCTCGCTGAAAACAGCCATGGCTTGCTTAAAGTAGAAGTCTTAGACGAGTTGCAAATCAAATCCTTGGGGATGGGGTGTTTATTAGGGGTAAGCCAAGGCAGTGTTGAGCCGCCACGGTTTATCGTCTTTAAATACGCGGGTGGCGTGGCTGAGACGGCCCCTATCGTCTTGGTTGGTAAAGGAGTAACGTTTGATAGTGGTGGTATCAGTATCAAGGGCGGCTCTCGGATGGATGAAATGAAGTACGATATGTGTGGCGCGGCCGCTATCTTTGGGGTGATGGAAGCCTTAGTGCAGTTGCAGCCAGCAATTCATGTTTGCGGCTTGATTGCAGCGACTGAAAATATGCCCAGTGGGTCGGCGTTGAAGCCAGGGGATGTGATCACCTCGATGTCAGGCTTGACGGTTGAAATCTTAAACACCGATGCCGAGGGTCGCTTGGTATTAGCCGATGCCTTAACGTATGCAGCACGCTTTAAGCCAAAAGCGGTAATTGACTTAGCAACGTTAACGGGGGCGATTATTGTTGCACTGGGTGCAGAGGCGAGTGGTTTAATGAGTAATAATGAACCCTTGGCAGAAAGTTTATTGCAAGCGGGGACACAAACGGGTGATCGTTTGTGGCAATTGCCATTATGGGATGAGTACCAAGAATTGATTGACACACCTTTTGCCGATGTGGCGAATCTTGGTAATGAAGAAGCCAAAAGTATTACCGCGGGTTGTTTTTTAGCGCGTTTTGCGAGTGAATATGCCTGGGCCCATTTAGATATTGCCGGGACAGCGTGGGTATCTTCGGGTAAAAAGCGCGCGGCGACGGGTCGGCCAGTGGCAACATTGGTAGAATATCTTTTGAGCAATGTGGCTACTCAATAATGACAAGAATGACAAGGCAATTCTTACCGGCAGTGACAAGTGGTGGCTTACTCTTACTGAGTTTGGCTTTAAGCACAAATAGTTTGGCGTTAACCTTTGATTTGCCGGGTAATGGCACAACAACGGTGGGTGATATCAAAGAAGTGTCAGCGGTGACAGGGGATACCTTCGTTAGTATTGCGCGGCGTTATGGCTTAGGGTATGTGGAATTAATTGAGGCGAATCCAACGCTGAAACCTGAAGATACGCTAGAATCAAGTCAAAAAATATTATTGCCGACGGAATTTATTTTACCAAATGCCGCGCATCGTGGCTTAGTGATTAATTTAGCGGAATTACGATTGTATTTTTATAAGCCAAATACGCGTGAAGTGATGACCTTTCCTGTGGGTATCGGTCGTGCTGGTTGGAATACGCCCTTAGGGTTAACGAATGTAGCTTGGAAACAAGCCGATCCTACGTGGCACGTGTCAAGCACAATTAAACAAGCCAGAGCACTAGAAGGGGTGAGCTTGCCAGATAGTGTGGCGCCAGGACCCGATAATCCTTTGGGTCAATATGCGATCCACTTGGGTTTTAATTCGATTCTAATTCACGGTAGTAATGATCCCGGTGGTATTGGTCGACGCAGCAGTTCGGGTTGTATTCGGATGCAACCCGAAGCCATTGAAAGTTTTTTTAATGATATAGCAGTCAATTCTCCGGTGATGATTGTCGATCAGCCGATTAAAGTGGGTTGGTTAGACAATACACTGTATTTAGAAGTACATGAACCCTTAGAAAATGATCAGGGTGGTCATAATCATGCGATGAGCGATGAAGCGCATCAATTAGTGAATATCGCTATTAAGAATCGGCCGGCCGATATTGATTGGCGTTCGGTAGATACGATTGTTGAGCAGCAACGCGGTTACCCTATGCAAATAGGCGTTGGAACAGGTGCTGTGCCGATTATTGCGGTACCATTAAATTCAGCGGTTCTAGAAACAAAGCATACTACGAGTAAAAAAGTGTTGCTGACGCATAAAAAGCCGTATCGTAAAAAAACGTCTTTGTTTAATTTAACATAAAGGAGAACGACATGAGTGATATGAATGACAATGACGTACCAGAAATCACTATTTATAGTTCTGCTCAGTGCCCTTATTGTGATCGCGCCAAAGATTTATTGACGCGTAAAGGAGTCAGTTTTAAAGAAATTCGCATCGATTTAGATCCTTTGGCGAAAGACACCATGATTGAACAAACGGGCCGACGAACAGTGCCACAAATTTATATCGGTGCGTTACACGTGGGAGGTTGTGATGATCTGTACGCGCTAGAACGCAGTGGTGAATTAGATAAGTTATTAGCCTAAGGTGATTATATTTGTGTGTTTGACGTAATTCTGTTATATATGCGCACCGTTTTTTTAATTAACAGTATATGTATATTTAATGCTTTGTAACGCTTAATTAAGAATTGCAGTAATGTTTGCTTTCGAAACCAGGGAATAAAATGATGAAATCAGAATCGGCGTTTCTTAACAATGAAGAAACTACTGTCAGCCAAGAAGAAGGGCTTTATATGACACCAGAACAATTGGAATTTTTTCGGGATTTACTTTTGAAGTGGAAAAGTAACCTAATGGTCGATGTGGATAAAACCATTCATCACATGCAAGATGAAGCAGCTAATTTTGCCGATCCCAATGACCGAGCGACGCAAGAAGAAGAGTTTAGTTTGGAATTGCGGACGCGTGATCGCGAGCGCAAGTTGATGGCAAAAATTGATGAATCACTCAATCGGATTGATTCGGGTGAATACGGTATTTGTGAAGAGTGTGGCATCGAGATTGGTATCAATCGTCTAAAGGCCCGCCCGACGGCTGAGTTATGCATCGATTGCAAAACGTTACAAGAGATTAAAGAAAAGCAAATGGCGGATTAGCATGTATAAAAATCAATTATTCACCTCGGAATCGGTCTCAGAAGGTCATCCTGATAAATTGGCCGATCAAATTTCAGATGCTATTTTAGATGCTTTATTAGCTAAGGATCCTCATGCGCGCGTCGCGTGTGAAACCTTAGTGAAAACAGGGATGGTTTTACTTGCGGGTGAAATCACCACCGATGCTTGGGTCGATATGGATATGATTGCCCGTGGCGTTATTAAACGCTGTGGTTATGTCGGTGCAGAATTAGGTTTTGATGCTGAATCGTGTGCGATATTAACTGCTATCGGCAAGCAATCACCGGATATTGCCATGGGGGTGGATGAAGATGCCACACACAGTATGGGCGCTGGAGATCAAGGCATGATGTTTGGTTATGCGAGTTCGGAAACCGATGTGTTTATGCCAGCGCCGATTGTTTATGCGCATCGATTGGTAAAGCGTCAGGCGCAATTGCGTAAAAACGGCCAGTTGCCATGGTTGCGCCCCGATGCTAAGAGCCAAGTAACGCTGCGTTATGAAAACAATCAGCCGGTAGCCGTCGATGCGATTGTATTATCGACCCAGCATGATCCTTTTATCAGTAATAAAGACTTGATTGAAGCGATTAGAGAAGAAATCATCAAGCCCGTGATGCCAGCGCATTGGATGACAGCTAATACAAAATTATTTATCAATCCCACCGGACGGTTTGTCATTGGGGGACCCGTGGGCGATACCGGTTTAACGGGTCGTAAAATTATTGTCGATACTTATGGTGGCATGGCGCGTCATGGTGGTGGTGCTTTTTCAGGTAAAGACTCGACGAAAGTGGATCGTTCAGCGGCGTATGGTGCACGTTATGTGGCTAAAAATATTGTCGCGGCAGGCCTTGCTGAAAAATGTGAAATTCAAATCTCCTATGCCATTGGCGTGGCTGAACCCACATCAATCAGTTTGGAATGTTTTGGCACCCATAAGATTCCAATTGCGACAATCATAGCGTCAGTGCGCCAACACTTCGATTTAACGCCTAAAGGCTTAATCACAATGTTAGCGTTACGTGAACCACGCTATGAAGCGACAGCTGCTTATGGTCATTTTGGCCGTGAAGAACCTGAGTTTACATGGGAACGATTAGATAAAGTTGATAGGTTAAAAGCATTGTTATAATTGTCACGATCAAATAACTCTTGAGAAAAATGGGGTTATTCACTATAATATTGGGTTGTCATGAGTGCTTCATTAAGTTTTTTGAAAAAGTTACTTATTTGGCCGTTAGCCATTAATTTGCCATTATGGTTATTGTTTTATTGGGTGGAAGGGCCGGAATTTTCGATGAGTTTGTTGGCAGGAGCTTTTGTGTGCTGGCTAGCGAATCTGGTTTTTGCGGTGCCTCTGTTGCAAAAAATCAAGCACCGCTCGAAGCAGCATTTTTTAATGCTGTTTTATGGCTTAGAGTGCTTAAAGTTATGTTTATATGCCGTATTGTTTATTGTCATCTTAATTGTATGGCAATTAGATTTTGAACCGATGTTATTAGGTTTTATTTTGAATATTGTAGCTTACGGGTTAATTTCGTTGATCAGTTTAGGGGATTATTAAATCCATGTTGAGTTTTGTATCGATTTCAGACGCTTCGACGTATGTTCAGCACCATCTTAACCATTGGCAATGGAATGTAATAACCGGCCAGTTTAATGGAGATGCGGGTTTTTGGACGGCAAATCTTGATAGCATGATTGTCTCGCTATTTGCAGCCGTGTTATACATGGGGTTTTTTGGTTGGGTAGCCAGTCATATAAAGACTGGTGTACCCGGAAAAGTGCAAAATAGCGTAGAAATGGTGCTGAATTTTGTCCAGAAATTAGTGGTGGAAAGTTTTCACGGTAAGAGTAAGTTAATTGCTCCGTTAGCGCTAACGATTTTTATCTGGGTATTTTTGATGAATTTGATGGATTTATTGCCCGTCGATTTCTTGCCAGAAACGCTAGCGCTATTTGGCGTATCGCATTTTCGCTCTGTGCCGACGGCCGATCCCAATATTACCTTTGGGATGTCGTTGTGGGTTTTTGTACTGTTGATTTATTATAATTTTAAAGCCAAGGGTGTTTTCGGTCTAGGGCGTGAAATGCTGACTAAACCATTTGGTAAGTGGTTGTTTCCCTTAAATATTGCATTTCGCTTATTAGAAGA
The DNA here is from genome assembly GCA_947378515.1 of Gammaproteobacteria bacterium. Classification (GTDB taxonomy): domain Bacteria; phylum Pseudomonadota; class Gammaproteobacteria; order CAISUE01; family CAISUE01; genus CAISUE01. The sequence goes on from CANCKG010000002.1 coordinate 8,196, forward strand.
TTGTGTGAAGCCAGTGTCTTTGTCTTTACGGTTGTTTGGTAATATGTTTGCCGGTGAGTTGATTTTTATTTTGATCGCACTAGTGCCGTGGTATGTGCAGTGGACGGTAGGTGGCGTTTGGGCAATTTTTCATATTTTGATTATCACTTTGCAAGCTTTTATTTTTATGATGCTGACCATTGTGTATTTGAGCATGGCGCAAGATACACATTAAAAAGTTGTAGGAGCGGGTAAAGGGCGGGCCATAAAGACCGGCCCGCCCGTTGAGTTTTTTATTTTAATTTTTTATTTAATAGTGGAGTTTACAGATGAATATTGCCGTATTAGCAGCCCTTTCAGCCGTTTCAGGACCATCAGCGATTGCCGCTGCCTTGTTAATTGGCTTAGCCGCTTTAGGAACCGCAATTGGTTTTGGTATTTTAGGTGGTAAGTTTTTAGAAGGTGTGGCGCGTCAACCAGAATTATCGGCCATGTTAATGATGCGGATGTTTTTAATGGCCGGTTTGGTCGATGCATTTGCGGCGATTTCAATCGTGATGGGTTTATATCTATTTTTTGCCTCAAATCCGTTCATGACACAAGCGATTAAAGCCGCTACGATTGGCATGTAATTTATTGCCTACGCACTTAAGCAGACAACTGTCTGCTTGGCCTACATCCTGTTTGAGGAATCACCATGGAAATTAATTTAACTCTGATCGGTCAGCTGATTACATTTGCGATCGTTGTGTGGTTTACCATGCGCTTTGTTTGGCCGCCATTGATGGCAAACTTAGATGCTCGGCAATTACTGATTAGCAATGGCTTGGCGCAAGCAGCGCAAGCAGCGACTGATTTAGAGCAGGCTCATGCCGCTGCTAAAACTATGCTGGATGAAGCCAAAGCGCAAGCGCAAGTCTTACTCGAACAAACACATAAGCGTAGTTTGGTCTTGATTGATGAAGCGCGTAGTGATGCGCAAGAAGAAGGTCAACGCATGATCAACATTGCTAAAAATGAAATTGTCCGTGAAAGTTTGGCTGCCAAAGAAAGCTTACGTCATCAAGTCGCAAGCCTGGTAGTAGCAGGAGCGACAAAAATTTTAGGCAAAGAAATTAATCAAGCAGCAAATCAGCAATTGCTTGATGATGTCATAAACCAGCAACTTTAACGGTTCCATGTCAATGTCGATTCATGTTCAACAATATGCTAGACCCTATGCCACTGCCGCTTTTGAATGGGCGCAAGCATCAAGCCAAGAGTCGCAATGGGCTAGCATACTGCAATTATTAGCGACTATTTTTAATGACGTGAGCTTAAAAGCAACGTTATTTGATCCGCGCGTTGGTGCGCCGAAAATGGCCGACGTGTTGATTGAGGTTTTAGGTTCGGCGTTAGATCTGCCTCAACAGAACTTTTTAAAAATACTAGCGAAACAACGGCGGTTTAATTTAATACCGTGTATCGCGCAATTATTTACTGATTTATTGGTGGCATCGCAAAATACCTTAAGTGTAGTCATTAATTCTGCTTTTACTGTGTCAGAGCAGGATCAACAACGCTTAATTGTCAAGTTGCAAGAGAAATATCAAAAAAACATTAAATTACAGTGGCAGCTTGAGCCCAGTTTAATGGGTGGTATTCAAATCAAAGTTGGTGATGAAATGATTGATGCATCGATCCGCGGTAAATTACAGCAACTTGAGTTTAGCTTGAATAAGTCTAATTAAGATTGACTGAAAACGGTTTTATTATTAATAATACACCTTGTATTATTACCTTTTTATTTGTATTACACGTGAGTCGATATGTCACTGAACCCATCTGAAATTAGTGAAGTCATTAAGCAACGCATTGCCGCTTTTAGTCCCAAAACTGAAAGTCATAACGAAGGGGTTATCGTCAGTTTGCAAGATGGCATTGTGCGCATTTACGGTTTAAGCAATGTTATGCAAGGTGAAATGCTGGAGTTTGTCGGTAATACCTTTGGCATGGCTTTAAATTTGGAGCGTGATTCGGTTGGGGCTGTGGTTTTGGGTCCCTATGAGCATTTGTGTGAAGGCCAAATTGTTCGTTGTACTGGCCGTATTTTAGAAGTGCCAGTCGGTGAAGCGCTACTAGGTCGCGTGGTAGATGCCTTAGGTCAGCCGATCGATGGTAAGGGTCCGATAGAAGCGCAAGGCTATTCGGCAATTGAAAAAGTCGCCCCTGGCGTGATCACTCGGCAATCGGTCGATGAACCGATGCCAACAGGTATTAAAGCAATCGATGCGATGGTGCCAGTTGGTCGTGGTCAACGTGAATTGATTATCGGCGATCGCCAAACGGGTAAGACGGCGATTGCCCTGGATGCGATTATTAATCAACGTCATACGGGTATTAAATGTATCTATGTGGCGATCGGTCAAAAAGCGTCTTCTATTGCTACCGTCGTACGTAAATTAGAAGAGCACAATGCTTTAGCCCATACGATTATTGTGGTTGCAACAGCGTCCGATGCCGCGGCTTTACAATTCATCGCGCCATATTCCGGCTGCAGCATGGGCGAATACTTCAGAGATAAGGGTGAAGATGCTTTGATCATCTATGATGATCTCTCCAAGCAAGCCGTTGCTTATCGGCAAATTTCCTTATTATTGCGCCGGCCACCGGGTCGTGAAGCGTATCCGGGTGATATTTTTTATATCCATTCGCGGTTATTAGAACGAGCAGCGCGCGTTAACGTCGATTATGTTGAAAAAATGACCAATGGCGCGGTGAAAGGCAAGACCGGTTCATTGACCGCGCTGCCGATTATTGAAACACAAGCAGGCGATGTATCGGCATTTGTACCAACCAATGTGATTTCGATTACCGATGGGCAGATTTTCTTAGAGACCGATCTCTTTAATGCCAATATTCGCCCAGCGATTAATGCCGGTTTATCGGTATCGCGAGTCGGTGGTGCGGCACAAACCAAGATTATTAAAAAATTGGGTGGTTCGATGCGCCTGGCTTTAGCGCAATACCGTGAATTAGCCGCTTTTTCACAATTCGCCTCGGATTTGGATGAAACAACCCGTAAGCAATTAGAGCGCGGTCAGCGCATTACCGAAATATTAAAACAAGCGCAATATTTGCCGATGACGGTAGCTACCATGGCGGTGACATTATTTGCGGTAGAAAAAGGTTTTATCGATGATGTGGTTTTATCAGAAGTGACGCGCTTTGAAGCAGCATTACAGCAATACATGCACGTTGAACAAAGTGCTTTACTGGCTGAAATCAATGTCAAAGGTGATTATAGTACCGCAATTGAAAAAGCGTTAACCAATGCATTAACAACGTTTAAACAAAATTTCTCAATGGCTATTTAGCACGTACGCTTGAGGGCTTCGCTGATGCGAGTTAATGAGGGGATGAGTCGCAATTCTCCAGCGTAGTAATCCTCCATTGCATAAAGAATCACTCGCCTATCTACTTGAAAAATAGCAGCATGCAGTAATAGTTTAACCTGTTAGGTCATTATTTTTAGATCGGTACCATTATTTTTGAGCCACTGTTATGAGTAGTACCAAAGAAATTCGCACGAAAATTAAGAGTATTCGTAGCACGCAAAAAATCACCAAAGCTATGGAAATGGTGGCAGCAAGTAAGATGCGGCGCGCGCAAGAAAGAATGCTTGCGTCAAAAGCTTATGCACATAAAATTCGGCAGGTAGTGGCTCATTTAGCCTGTGGAAAATCTGAATATCAACACCCTTTTTTGAAAGATCGCGTTCAAAAAAGGGTCGGTTATATTATTATTACCACTGATCGCGGTTTATGCGGTGGCTTGAATGTTAATTTATTAAAAAGTGCGCTATTGGCTATTCGCGCTAAACATAATGACGCCATTGAAGTAGATTTGTGTTTGCTGGGTACTAAAGGCGAGTTATTTTTCAAGCGGTTTGGTGGTCATGTGGTGGCGAGTAAAACCCATTTGGGAGATAGTCCACACGTGGAAGATTTGATCGGAGTGGTGAATGTCATGCTCAAATCTTATCAACAAGGCGAGTTAGATGGCTTATATCTTATTTACAATGATTTTGTGAATACGATGGTCCAAAAACCTCTGATTCAACAATTATTGCCGGTGATGTTAGAGCAAGATTTAACGAAATTACAATACCATTGGGATTATTTATACGAACCCGATGCTAAAAAAGTCATCGATGTACTCTTAAAACGCTATATTGAATCGCAAGTGTATCAAGCAGTGGTTGAAAATATCGCTTGCGAACAAGCAGCGCGCATGGTGGCGATGAAGAGCGCTTCTGAAAATGCCAATGATATTATTGCCGATTTACAGTTAATCTATAATAAAGCCCGTCAAGCCGCGATCACTCAAGAATTAGCGGAAATCATCGCCGGTGCCGCTGCTGTTTAATGGCTCTCTGTCTTGACACTTCACAGGAATCTATAACAAGCGGTGCACTAAGGTTGATTGTTGTTCCACTAATGGCAATAAAACTAGCGTTCATCTAAATTCCTTAGCTGGTTTGAAACCCGGCCCTTCAGGGCGGTAGGAGCACCGTACCTCGGCCTACGCCTAAGGTTTCACAAGGTGCGGACTTGTTCGATTTGCACACCTCTTCCAAGTCTAAAACACTCCGGCCTAAAGGCCGGAGACTTTCTTGCTAAAGCCATAGCCGCGACTTACGACGTTCGCCGGTGAAAAGTAGTACTTTTCGAATTCCAAGTTTAGCGCTAAAGACCCGCCCCTACACTCTACTCAGGCTTATAGCCTATTTATTGTTATTATTACCTCCGTCGGCTCCGGCAAACACCCGCCTATATCTACGCTAAATCCAGCAATTTTCGGTGAAAACCCACTATACCGCTGGCCATTCAAGATGCGAGGTTAATGATTTAACGTGGTAACTATGGCGAGCGGTATAGTTCTATTTTAAATATATACCCATCGCACCTTTTAAGGTGCGATGGGTATATAACCCGCACTACTATCGGTTTTAATAGTCAAAAGTTTACGAAATGAAAATCTTTAAAGTGCCGCTGCATCTGGGCTAGAGGCTTCACCGAGAATTACTACGCTAAATCCTCTAAATGCGCCTAATGGTAAATTTTATAGGTATCCATTCACCACATTTTCCTATTTCTCGCGTAGATCTACGCCAGTGGCTCCTTACGCGATGGGGGATTGTTAAGGGGGAGAACCGCGATTCTCCACCTTAACCTGCACTAGCGCGGGTTCCCCGCGCGTAGGTGCTGAATGGATAATTTTATAGTATAATTAAACTGTTGATGATTCTTTAACTATTAATAATTACTCTGGAATAATTAAAGTATGAAAAAAATATTAATCGGTACCTTAGCGTTGATGGCAAGCGGCACAGTTTTAGCCAATGGTTTTTACGCTGGCCTTGGCGCTGGCGTATTGAATTTCAGTAATAAAACCACGACCACCATTGCTACCAGTGATACGACGCCAACAGGTCTACTGATTCCTTACAGTCAATCGGCTAGTAATAATACTTTAGCCATTAATGGCGAAGTGTTGGCAGGTTATACGTGGGATTTACGCAATCATTACGTGTTGAGTTTAGAAGCCTTTGCCAGTGATAGCAATGCCAAGATTAGTAGTCAACAAACGGGTGATCTGCAGCTCAGCGAAACCAGTAATTTCACGTTAAATTCGGTCTATGGCGTGCGTTTATTGCCAGGCTATCAAGTGACGCCTGATGTAGAAGTCTATGGTATTATCGGTTTTTCGCATGCCAATACCAGTTTAGATAATACGATGGATATATCCTCGAATGTTAAAAGTCAAGTTTTTACCAATGATCAAGGCTTTCAATTCAATGGTTACCAATTAGGTTTTGGTTCGAAAGTGGCTTTGAACCAGCATTTAGCTTTACGTGGTGATGTGATTTACACGGGTTATCCGACCAAAACAACGACGAATACGTATCCATTTATAGATACGACTTTAACCGATACGTATAAATTACAACCTTCGAGCCTCGAAGCCAATATTGTCCTTCTGTATCAATTTGGGTGAGCCGGGGTTTCGAAAAGCACCGCTTTTCGCCGGCGAACGCCAGGCCATAGATGGCCTGGCAGGAATATTCTATCAGGGATGATTGCTTGGTGATAAGGTGATCGGGAATTCAAAAAACACTGTTTTTCAGTTACACCACTGAAAAACAGTTGTGTTTACTTTTTTAATGCGTTAAATTGTCAGTCTAAGTAGATTTCAAATTTTATTCAACTTTAGGGAAGTGAGTTCTATGATGAAGAAAACAGTATTAGTTAGTCTTTTAACATTAGCATCAGGAGCCGCAATGGCCAATGGCACTTATATTGGTGTCGGTGCTGGTGGAATCAATTTCAATAACGATCAAACAGTCACGAATGTTTCGAATCATTTTTCTTCAGGTAGTTCAACTGATCAAGGTAATCTTGGCGTTAATGGTACCGTGTTTGCCGGTCATGCTTGGGTACTTCAAGATAAATTATTTGTTGGTTTAGAAGCGTTTGGTGATTACACCTCTGCTAAAGTAACCAATGAAACCACTTTTGACGGCGCAACGACTTCTGATGTTAAAACGCAATTGAATTATGTGTATGGTGTAAGAGTATTACCAGGCTATAAATTAACCACTGAAACCGATGCTTATGGTATCTTAGGTGTGGCACGTGCTAACGTTAAAGTAACTACCACCAATTCAAATAGTAGTAATTACTATTTTAACGGCGCACAAATCGGTGTGGGTTCGATGACTGAATTAACACATAATTTTGGCCTACGCAGCGATATCATTTACACCGGTTATAAGAATCAAACCATTCATGGTTCGAATGATTCTGATACGGTTGAAATGCAATTGGCAACGTTTGAAGGTGATGTCTCTTT
>CANCKG010000003.1 GCA_947378515.1 Gammaproteobacteria bacterium
TTTATCAAAATCAACTTTATCGCCACCGAAGGTATCGGCCATAACTTTAGTTAAGGCCGCTGTTAACGTTGTTTTACCGTGATCGACGTGACCAATGGTACCGACGTTAACGTGTGGTTTGTCGCGTAGAAATTTAGCTTTAGCCATTAGAGTTCCTCATTATATTTTCAATACATTAAATACTGGATTAATTATTACTAATAATCGTGTTTCGTGGTACCACCCATACGGCCAGTGGTACATCATAATCCGCGATTTCAACGTTCGCCGACAAAAAGCAGTGCTTTTCGAATTCCCGGCTCACCCACAAGGACTCGCCCATATGGATATTTTAATCTTCTTTACCGGCAGTGAATTTCTTCATGATCACTTCGGCGATGCTATTGGGCGCTTCGGCATATTTGCAGAATTCCATCGAATAACTGGCGCGTCCTTGCGTCGCAGACCGTAAATCCGTCGCATAGCCAAACATTTCCGATAATGGCACTTCGGCTGTGACCGATTTACCATTCGGTGCATCGTCCATCCCTTGAATCAAGCCCCGACGTCGACTCAAATCACCCATCACATCACCCATATAATCTTCTGGGGTTAAGATTTCGACTTTCATCATCGGTTCAAGCAAGACCGGGCTGGCTTTTTTAGCACCTTCTTTAAAGCCCATAGAGCCAGCAATTTTAAAGGCCATTTCGTTGGAATCGACATCATGGTAAGAACCGTCAAAAATAGTGACTTTGACATCGACGACGGGGAAGCCGGCGATTACACCATTTTGCATTTGTTCTTTAACGCCCTTCTCAACCGCCGGAATATATTCGCGCGGCACTACACCACCGACGATACCGTTGACAAATTCAAAGCCTTTACCCGCTTCTTGTGGTTCAATTTTTAACCACACATGACCGTATTGACCGCGGCCACCACTTTGACGCACAAACTTACCTTCTTGTTCAACTACTTTGCGAATCGTTTCACGATAAGCCACTTGTGGCTTGCCAACATTGGCTTCAACATTGAATTCGCGCCGCATCCGATCGACGATGATATCAAGATGCAATTCACCCATACCCGAAATAATGGTTTGACCCGACTCTTCATCGGTATGCACCCTGAACGATGGATCTTCTTGCGCCAATTTACCCAAAGCAATACCCATTTTTTCTTGATCAGGTTTGGTTTTAGGTTCAACTGCAACCGAAATAACGGGATCTGGGAAATCCATACGCTCTAAGACAATGACATTGTCCATATCGCACAAGGTATCCCCGGTCGATGCGGTTTTTAAACCAATTACCGCGGCAATATCACCGGCGCGTAATTCTTTAATTTCTTCCCGTGAATTGGCATTCATCAATACTAAACGACCAATGCGTTCTTTTTTATCTTTAACCGAGTTAAGAACGCTATCACCGCTATTCAATTTACCGGAATATACGCGAATAAAAGTCAGAGTGCCGACAAATGGATCGGTCATGATTTTAAACACTAATGCTGAAAAAGGTTCTTTTTCATCGGCTAAGCGTACGGCTGGAGTATTATTAGCATCATCTAAGTTGCCTTTGATCGGCGGCACTTCAGTCGGTGAAGGCAAATAATGAATCACCGCATCTAATACTGCTTGCACACCTTTGTTTTTGAAAGCAGAACCACACATCACTGGCACGATTTCACCACTGATCGTGCGCAGACGCAAGCCCGTACGAATTTCTTCAACTGTCAATTCAACGCCTTCCAAGTATTTGGTCATTAAATCTTCAGAACTTTCAGCAGCGGCTTCGACCATCGCTTCACGCCATTTGACGCATTCGGCTAACATATCATCTGGAATAGGCCGCGCATCATACGACATGCCTTGGTTATGCTCATGCCAGTAAATAGCGTGCATCAAGACTAAATCGACTACCCCTAAGAAATGTTCTTCGGCACCAATCGGTAATTGAATCGGCACGGCATTGGCACCCAAACGAGTTTTCATTTGACCGACGACGCGTAAGAAATTCGCTCCCGCCCGATCCATTTTATTAATATAAGCCACACGCGGCACATGATATTTATTCGCCTGACGCCACACGGTTTCCGATTGCGGCTCAACACCACCGACGGCACAAAATACTGCCACCGCCCCATCCAAGACGCGCAACGAACGTTCCACTTCAATCGTGAAATCGACGTGACCTGGGGTATCGATGATATTGATGCGATGTTCGGCGAATTGTTTATCCATGCCCGACCAGTAACAGGTGGTCGCAGCTGACGTAATGGTAATGCCACGTTCTTGTTCTTGCGCCATCCAATCCATGGTGGCGGCGCCATCATGCACTTCGCCAATTTTATGGGTCACGCCGGTATAAAATAATACCCGTTCGGTGGTGGTCGTCTTACCCGCATCGATGTGCGCGGCAATGCCGATATTACGATAATTCTCAATAGGTGTATTACTAGCCACGATTCAATCCCTCACACTCGCTTACGCGATAAATTTATATTTAATTTTGTATTCTAAACTTTATAAAAACATTAAGCTTTCAGCATTGAAAGCTTAATGTTACCTTACGCGATGGGGTGATTTTAAGAGGGGGGAATCGCGATTCTCCCCTCTTAATCGCAAGCGCGGGTTTTCCGCGCGCAGCGAACTAGATAATGGCATAAAACAAAAGATCCTAACCGTTAAATTAGAATCTTTTGTATTGAAATGGATGCTGCTTATATAATGTATCTATTCAGCGTGCTGAATAGATACAAATAAAAAAATTATCGAGCAAAGTGCGCGAAAGCTTGGTTGGCTTTAGCCATCGCATGGACAGTTTCACGTTTTTTCACCGCTGTGCCACGACCTTCAAAAGCATCAAACAATTCACCGGCTAATTTCAGAACCATGCTTTTTTCAGACCGATTTGAAGCTGCTTCAATCACCCAACGCATCGCTAAAGCATCACGGCGATCGACGCGAACTTCGGTCGGGATTTGATAAGTCGAGCCACCCACACGACGTGGACGCACTTCGACGATCGGCCGAACATTGTCTAAAACCGATTCTAAAACTTCAACGACAGATTTAGCACGAGCTGGTGTAGCAGCAGCGTCGCTGTCTTCGGCAACAACGACAGGAGCCGCATGCGCCGTTTTGGCTTTCATACGTTCTTGAACTTTATCCAAAGCACCATAAACGATTTTTTCAGCAACCGCTTTCTTGCCACTCATCATGACGCGGTTAATAAATTTTGCGATCAACAAACTACCGTGCATTGGATCTGGCAGGATTTCACGCTTTATAGCATGGGCTCTTCTTGGCATAACAGTTACTCACTTATTTTGAAGGTACATACTTATTACAAACCGTCGAAACACTCAAAAAAGTTTCTCGTTAGGTGCGTTCAGCCGGAGTTGCAGCTGAGCTTCCATACAGTCTGAATAATTACTTAAAAGGGTAAAACTTACTTCTTAGGACGCTTAGTACCGTATTTTGAACGGCCTTGCATACGTTTGGCAACACCTGACGTATCTAGAGCACCGCGGACAATATGGTAACGTACACCTGGTAAATCCTTGACTCTGCCGCCACGAATTAAGACCACACTATGTTCTTGCAAGTTATGACCTTCACCACCAATATAAGCAATGACTTCAAAGCCATTGGTTAAACGAATCCGCGCCACTTTACGTAACGCTGAGTTTGGTTTCTTAGGTGTCGTCGTATACACGCGGGTACAGACGCCACGGCGTTGTGGGCAGCTTTCTAGAGCCGGGCTCTTACTCTTATAATGCACTTTGACCCGACCTTTTCGAACGAGCTGATTAACAGTTACCATTTAAAACTCCGCTATGTAAGGATTTTGCGCTTGACACAATAGTGATAAACAAAATTTGAGGATGATTATTCTAATAAGAGACGGTCATGAAGTCAACAAGAATCAATCATTGAATTTATCCCAATACACTGCACTTTTCTTTTTAGCGCGCAACAGAACTAACATTTGCTCATGTTCCGCACATTCTTCTGTCGATGCGTGAATAATTGCTTCAGGGCGATTCGCCATCGGCGCTGCTGCACTTGATCCACGCATTGCTTCGGGCTGAACAGGAATAGACCCCGCCCCAACCGGTTCATGCAAGAATAAACTCTTTTGACCACCGGTCAGCGCTAAATATACTTGTGCCAAAATCGCCGCATCCAATAGCGCACCATGTAAGTTACGATGGGCATTATCGACCTTGTAACGCTTACACAAGGCATCAAGCGAATTCTTTTGGCCTGGATGCATTTTACGAGCCATCACCAAAGTGTCGGTCACTGTAGCACGCGCGGTGATCTTGACGGGTTTAACGCCGGCCAATAAAAATTCATGCTCTAAGAATTTGACGTCAAACGGCGCGTTATGAATGATCAACTCTGCCCCATCGATAAACGCTAACAATTCATTGACGATGCTGGCAAACAACGGTTTGTCCGCTAAAAATTGATTATTTAAACCGTGAATGGCTACCGCTTGCTCTTCAACTAGCCGCTCGGGATTTAAATAATAATGAAATTGTTGGCCTGTCAAGCGCCGCTCAACCATTTCCAAAGCGCCGACTTCAATCACCCGATGACCGCTCAATGGATCTAAACCGGTGGTTTCAGTGTCAAGAATAATCTGGCGATGCCTATTCATAGAAATTCCTTATTTGTTGTGAATAAGCTGAGCACACCTTACGCGATAGGGGATTATCAAGGGGGCTGTAGCGGAAAAGAAAAAACATGTTTTTTCCCGCGAAAGGCTAAGAGCAATGATGCTCTTGGCAGGGCTTTTCGGTAAGGCAGGATGAAAAACCTTACCGAAAAGAACGCGACTGGCTACTGCCAAGTAGCCATCCTTGGATGCAAGTCCAGCCTAGCCTTCCATGGCTAATCGTTCACCGGCAAAAAGCAGTGCTTTTTGAATTCCCGGCTTACTCCCGCGCGTAGGTGAAAAAAAGAATGACTTGGTGTTTCATAGCTTAATATTCCATTGTTCAATGGCGAGCTTTAATTGCAGTGGCCCTTTGGTTAAAATCAAGCGTTTGGGCAAGCGATAACCATCGACCCATTGGTATTCTGAATAATTAATTGCCCAACCGGCTTGCAGCATCTCAGTCATTTCGCCAGCCGTATTACGGTTAATTTTGGCATGGCTACCAGGTTCTGGTAGGGCAAATAACCAGTAATTGAGTGCCGCTACCGGCAAATACCATGCTACATTGGCACGCAATAGCGCATCGATTGAAGTCGCATGAAATACCCGACCATCGCTTAAGGCGAGTGTCGCCTCTTGATCCGTCGCATTAAATGTCGCACGCCATAAGCTTAATGGGCCGACAATCATTAGCTGGGTTTGTTTCGGTCGCAAATTATGCTGATCTAACAGGATCGCTGCGGTAAAGCCATTATGGGTAACCGTATCGCGATAGGCAAAGCGACCTGTCACTTGCCACGTCATTATTTTGGCCACTTGCTGTGCATTAAGGGCTTGCGCACTGCCCGTCATTTTAGGGCTTATTTGCGCGCAACCAATCAACAAGGTAGTGAATAATAAAACGCTAGCCGCTCGCCCATAGTGTCTTAACATAAACACTCAGCAAACACGTGATCAATATTTGTCACTGCCAATAAAGCGTTAAGTGCAGCCGGTGGGTTTTTAAAATAAATTTTAACGGCGTGTTGTTTGGCAAAACGCCACCACGCAATCAATAAAGCCACGCCGGCACTATCGGCATTATCGATCTGGCTTAAGTCAAAGGTGACTGATCTCGTTTTAGCAAGCCATTGGCAACCTTGTGGCACTAAAGCTTGCGCGGTCGTGAAGTCCAGATTGCCTTTTAGTGTGATCACACCCTCTTGACACAGCATTTAATTGACCTTGGTGTTATGACTTTGCAACGTTGCGGTTAATTGCGCTAAGCTTTCGCCATTCGACAATTCAGCGGCAAATTGCGCCCGGAAACTTTGAATCATGCTGACACCTTCGACGCTAAAATCATACACATACCAGTCATAGGCTGGATTCAAACCCAGTGTTTCATAGACTAAGCGATAGCTGACGGTAATCGGCGGACCATCATTACGAATAATTTGACTGGTGACTTCTACGCGCGTTTGATCTGGTTGAATCCCCCCACGAATAGCGTCAAATTTAACGCTTTCATCAGTATACGACGATAAACCCGCCGCATAGGTATGCAATAAAAGCAATTTAAATTGATCCGTAAAAGCTTGCTGGTCAGCCGACGTGGCGTTCGTCCAAGCATCGCGCCCTAAAGCCGATCTAGCCATGACGGTTAAATCCACATGCGGCAATAAAATCTTTTCGACGATGTCATACACCACTTGCGGATTTTTGGTCATACTGGCTTTATTGGTTTTAAGCGCACTGATCATTTGATTAGAAATCGCTTGCAACTCTGGCGTCGGATTTGGCGCTTGCTCGGCAAAGCCAAGTCGCATTAATCCGATAGTTAATAAGCCTACCATGACCACTTTTAACCAATTCACTTTTTTCTGGTACATAGTTATTCCCTAATGTTGACATTCTGGCAAGCAACCCTTGTGCTCGACATGATAAATAAATTCAGCCCTAAAATGCTTGATGATACCTTGAACCGGCCAAGCGGCAGCTTCACCCAAGGCACATATCGTTCGACCACAGATATTGGCAGCCACTCGTTCTAGCGCATCAATATCTTCCATCCGACCCTGCCCGTGTTCAATCCGATGCACCAAGCGCGCCAACCAGCCGGTTCCTTCCCGACATGGAGTGCATTGACCACACGACTCGTCTTTATAAAATTCCGATAAACGGGCCAGAACTTTCACCATGCACGTTGTTTCATCCATTACAATCACCGCACCCGAACCTAACATCGAACCTGCTTTCACCAAAGAATCATAATCCATGTCGGTGGTTAGCATAATGTCAGCTGGCAACACTGGCATACTCGAGCCGCCTGGAATCACCGCTTTTAAGCGGTGTCCGGTACGAACACCACCGGCGAGCTTTAATAATTCGACAAATGGGGTACCTAAGGGTACTTCAAAATTACCAGGATTATTCACATGGCCTGAGACACTGAAAATTTTTGTGCCGCCATTATTCGGCCGACCCAAATCTAAAAACCATTGACCGCCATTTTGCAAAATGACCGGCACAGACGCAATTGTTTCGGTATTGTTGATGGTCGTCGGTTGACCATACAAGCCATAATTAGCCGGAAAAGGTGGTTTAAAGCGGGGCAAGCCTTTTTTACCTTCTAACGATTCCATCAACGCGGTTTCTTCACCACAAATATAAGCACCTGCACCCATGTGATTATAAATATCAATGGTTTGATCGGTGCTTAAAATATTTTTTCCCAGCAAACCTGCGTTATAAGCCTCTTTAAGCGCAGCTTCACAACGCTCGATTCCTTCGTAATATTCACCACGAATATAATTATAGGCTTTGCTAGCACCCATCACATAACAAGCAATCGCCATCCCTTCCAATAATTGATGCGGATTGTACCGCAAAATATCGCGATCTTTACAAGTACCTGGTTCACCTTCATCGGAATTACATAAGACATATTTTTGACCGGGGGCATTTCTGTTAATAAAACTCCATTTCAAACCGGTAGGAAAACCAGCTCCCCCACGGCCCCGCAGGCCGGATAATTTTAATTCAGCAACAATTTCTTCGGGAGGAGTCTGCTCTTGGATGATTTTGCGCCATACCGACCAACCTCCAATGCTTTCATAAGCTTTTAAAGTCCAGGATTCAGGTACGTGCAAAACACGATAACAAACTTGATTCAAGACAGTCATGACGGTTTACCTGCATTCGTTAATTGGCTAAGCAATTCATCGACTTTCTCAGGTGTTAAATTTTCGTGATACTGTTTATTCACTTCTAACATCGGCGCATGAATACAAGCCCCCATGCATTCGACTGACCGTAACGTAAATTGCCCATCGGCGCTGGTTGCACCCAATTTTGTCTTACAACGCTGTTCTAAATGCTCGACAATGGATTGGCAACCGGCTAATTGGCAAGAAATATTGGTACAAACCGATATTTTGTGTTTGCCGATCGGCGTCAATTCATACATCGAATAAAAACTTGCCACTTCAAAAGCGGCGATATGGGGAATGGCTAAATAATCAGCTACCGCTTCAATAATAGCGGGGCTTAACCAACCATCATGCGCGTCTTGCGCGATCAATAAAGCGGGTAAAACAGCTGACCGACGCTGTTCAGGCGGATATTTCTGTGTCCATTGGTCGATTTTGGTAATTGTTTCTTGGGATAATACAGTCATAAGTTACCATTTAAATTTTTTATAATGTGAAATTGATTCGGGTCCATTCTGGACCCTCTCGAGCGCTCTAAAGCGTGTCAAAATTGGCTTTCCTGCCAATTTTTACCGGTCAATTTCGCCAAAGACAATATCTTGGCTCGATAGCACTGCGACAACGTCAGCTAACATATGACCTTTGGTCATTTCTTCTAATGCCGCTAAATGGGCAAACCCGGCCGCACGAATTTTTAAACGGTACGGCTTATTAGCGCCATCTGACACTAAGTAAATGCCAAATTCTCCTTTGGGATGTTCAATCGCCGCATAGGCTTCACCGGCGGGAATCGAATACCCCTCACTGAATAACTTGAAATGATGGATCAGCGATTCCATATCTTCTTTCATATGCAATCGCGATGGTGGGGTCACTTTATGCTGATCTAACATCACTGAACCTGGATTGACTTGCAACCATGCCACGCATTGGTTAATGATTTTTACCGATTCGCGCATTTCTTGCATCCGTACCAAATAACGATCATAACAATCACCCGTGGTACCAATCGGAATATCAAAATCGAGCTGATCATAAACTTCATAGGGTTGCGTTTTACGCAAATCCCACGCCACACCTGAACCACGCAACATCGGACCCGTGAATCCCAGAGCAATTGCCCGCTCAGCGGATACGACACCAATACCGACGGTTCGTTGTTTCCAAATCCGATTATCGGTGAGCAGTGTTTCATATTCATCTATTTTACTAGGGAAAGATTTGGCAAAAACAGCGATAAAATCCAACAGTGATCCTTGGCGATCGGCATTACGTTTAGCGGTTTCGGCTTTATTACAAAAAATAGATTCTTGATATTGAGGCATTTGCTGTGGCAAATCACGATGCACACCACCGGGACGATAATAGGTCGCATGCATTCTGGCGCCTGAGACGGCTTCATAACAATCCATCAATGTTTCGCGCTCCCTAAACGTATAGAGAAACATCGACATCGCACCCAAATCTAAGCCATGGGCCCCTAACCATAATAAATGATTTAAAATACGGGTGATTTCATCAAATAAGACGCGAATATATTGGGCGCGAATCGGCGCTTCAATGCCGAGCATTTTTTCAATCGCCAATACGTATGCGTGTTCATTGCACATCATTGAGACATAATCGAGGCGATCCATATAACCGATACTTTGATTATAGGGTTTCGATTCAGCCAATTTTTCTGTTGCCCGATGTAATAAACCAATATGCGGATCGGCGGCTTGAATTACTTCACCGTCTAATTCCAACACTAAACGCAACACGCCATGGGCGGCAGGATGTTGAGGGCCGAAATTTAAGGTGTAATTGCGAATATCAGTCATAGTCTATTTCCTCTACGCCTCATGGCCTAAATGTAATTTCGTGAGGACAATGGTACAGCGATCATTGCGAATATCGGTCATACTTTAGCTCGAATAACTTTAGGCACCAAAATCCGCGGCTTGATACTGACCGGTTCATAGACAACTCGGCTAGACGCGGCGTCATAGCGTACTTCCAAATGCCCACTTAACGGAAAATCTTTGCGAAATGGATGGCCGATAAAACCATAATCAGTCAAAATACGTCGCAAATCTGGATGGCCCATGAATAAAATGCCATACATGTCGAAAGCTTCGCGTTCAAACCAATTGACCGATGGCCAAACATCGATCAATGAATCGACGTGTAAATAATCCTGATCGGTTAACAACACTTTCAACCGTAAACGCTGATTGTGTGCTAACGATAATAAATGATAGACCACAGCAAATCGTGGTCTATCCGGGTTTGCGGTTAATACCAATGGCTCAACCGCCCGATCAAAACCAGTCGATGTTGCCCCACTCGTTTCCCATTCGGCTTGACCATAAGTCAAATAATCCACGCCACACACATCGACGCATTGATTAAAAACGAAAGCAGGATCATCACGTAAGCGAAAACACAACGCCTTTAAAGCCATTGCTTTAATTGTTAAGGTTAATTCACCCAGCGCCAAGACAGTTTCATCAATGGCTTCAGGAAATTGCTTCATTAAAGCCGTTTGTAATTCAATAAGGAGGGTCATGGGCGAGACTCAGAAGATAGTTAAACGAATGCTAGTAGCATTAACGCTCAATGATGGATTTACCGCGAATTTTATTTTGTAATTGAATGATGCCATACAATAAAGCTTCTGCCGTCGGTGGACAACCTGGCACATAAATATCGACTGGCACGATGCGATCACAACCCCGCACCACCGAATACGAATAATGATAATAACCCCCACCATTGGCACACGATCCCATCGAAATCACCCACTTGGGATCGGCCATCTGGTCATACACCCGACGCAGTGCCGGTGCCATTTTATTACATAAGGTACCCGCTACGATCATCACATCGGATTGCCTAGGGCTAGGCCTAAACATGATGCCAAAACGATCTAAATCATAACGTGAAGCGCCAGCATGCATCATTTCGACGGCACAACAGGCCAAACCAAAGGTCATTGGCCACATCGAACCGGTTTGCGCCCATTCAACTAATTGGTTAACACTGGTGACAAAAAAGCCATTTTCACTTACATTTTTATCGAGCTCAGACGTTATTCCCATTCTAAAGCCCCTTTTGACCATTCATAAATAAAGCCGATCACTAATAACCCGACAAATAAACTCATCGCGAGTAACCCTGGTAAGCCAATCGTTTTTAACGCTACAGCCCACGGAAATAAGAAAGCCGTTTCTAAATCAAAGAGAATAAACAAGATCGCCACTAAGTAGTAACGCACATCAAAGGGCAGGCGTGCATCTTCAAAGGCTTGATAACCACATTCATAAGCGGCATTTTTTACCGCATTAGGATGCTTTTTACCCAATAAATGTCCGGCCAGTATCGGCATCGAACCCACTAAGATACCCACGGCGATAAATACTAGGATTGGAAAATACGACATTAACATAAGGTACATTCCCACGCCCACACCAGGTCGGTGAGCGATACATAAATTTGGTGCCGGCGATCGGATTTGAACCGATACAGCTTTCGCCACCGCCCCCTCAAGACGGCGTGTCTACCAATTCCACCACGTCGGCATTTCTTTCACTTTCGTGAAACAACCATTAAAACCTTAAACTTCAGGCTTTAGATAAAATAACACGATTAAATCATCATGTTATTTGAGGGATATACGTTACATCATACTGCTTATGGAACCACAATCAGTGCCAGTGGTACCACGGTTAGCTGCGATTTCAATGTTCACCGGCAAAAAGCAATGCTTTTCGAATTCCCGGCTCACCCATAAAGACTTACTCTTGCGGTCTTTTCATTTTAATGTGAAACGGGGCCCGTCGGTAATTGCGGGGTTAGCGCTTTTACCGGTGCTGCTATCGGGGCATTTTCAGCGGCTTTAATCGCCGCCAGCGCTGGATTCAATTGATTGGCGCGCGTCACTGACATCGCGCCCAATACCAAACTCATCACAAAAAACAACACACCAAACACCGCGGTTAATTTCACTAAAAATGACGCTGATCCTGCCGCACCAAACACTGTCGCCGACGCACCGGCGCCAAACGATGAACCCATATCGGCACCTTTACCGCGCTGCATCAAGATCAATAACACTAAGATGATGCAAATCATCACATGCACAAACAATACCAATGAATACATAACAACCTCAAATTAACATTTTTAGTATCTATTCAGCACATTTACTACATTTTACGTAGAAGCTTGCTAGTGGCTCCTTACGCGATGGGGGATTTTAAGGGGGAGAATCGCGATTCTCCCCCTTAACATGCACTGCGTGCGGGTTTCCCGCGCACAGTGCTGAATAGATACCATTTTTAAATCAAATACATTTTGGCCATGGTACTAAATTCTATCGCATCCCATGAAGCACCACCGACTAGGCCGCCATCGACGTCCGGCATCGCTAATAAGGCAGCAAAATTTTGCGCTTTCACGCTACCACCATAAACAATCGGAGTCCATTTCGCGTCACTACCCAATAGTGTCACTAAGACCGTCCTGATAAATTGATGCACATGCTGAACTTGTTCAGCATGTGCTACCTTACCTGTACCAATCGCCCAGACCGGCTCATAAGCAATGATGAACGCTTGAGCACCTTTTTTCTCAGCGAAGAGCTCGGTCAATTGTTGCTCTAGGACCATAAACGTTTTATTCGCTTGCCACTGTTCTAGCGTTTCGCCGATGCAGATGACTGGAACCAAACCCAATTCCATCGCGCGAGAAAATTTGCTGGCTATTTTAGCATCATTCTCACCAAAGTAGCTACGTCGTTCTGAATGTCCGACTAATACATAGCGACAACCAAGATCCAGCAACATTTCCGCTGCTACTTCACCGGTATAGGCGCCGGGCGCAAATTCCGATACCGTTTGCGCACCTAGTGCAATCGAGGTCGATCCAATGACGTCAGCCACCAAACTCAAATAAGGCGTTGGCGGAAATAACACGATCTCTAGCGCTGGTTCAGCGCCAGGCATGCTGAGCACCAATTGCTCAAGCAAGGCTGTAATTTTACGCGTGTTACCGAGCATTTTCCAATTAGCGAGTAAATATTTTTTGCGCATTTTGTGCCTTATCGCGTTTGATGATGGGTATTCACTTCGCGACAATGCGTTTCTCGAAATAAAAACGTAAGC
>CANCKG010000004.1 GCA_947378515.1 Gammaproteobacteria bacterium
TCCTAGTACGAGAGGACCGGAGTGGACGAACCGCTGGTGTTCCGGTTGTCATGCCAATGGCATTGCCGGGTAGCTAAGTTCGGACGGGATAACCGCTGAAAGCATCTAAGCGGGAAGCCTCCTTCAAGATGAGATCTCACAAGACTTAACGTCTCTAAAGGTCTGTTGAAGATTACGACGTAGATAGGCACGGTGTGGAAACACAGCAATGTGTGGAGCTAACGTGTACTAATTGACCGTGAGGCTTGACTCTATATCACTTAAGTCGTTTGTTGATAACGTATTATTGTGACCAGATCGTTTGAAATTGTTGACGACGCACCCGAATTTATGATTTTTTCTATCAATTTGCTCTATGTGAATGCTGTTTATTCTCATAGTAATACCAGTTTGCCTGGTGACATTAGCGAGTGGGAACCACCTGATCCCATCCCGAACTCAAACGTGAAAACACTCAGCGCCGATGATAGTGTGGCGGTATCGCCATGTCAAAGTAGGTCATCGCCAGGCATTTATACCCGGACTCTAACGAGTCCTTAAAAACCCCCCCTTGAATTTCGATTCCTGGGGGTTTTTTTTGTGCGGAATTTAACCATAATTATTGGTTTTTTTATTAGAACATGCTAGAGTTGAACCAACTTAACTTAGTTTAATTGAGGGTTGTTATGCATACGGTTAATATACATCAAGCAAAAACCCATTTGTCACGCTTGATTGATCAAGCGGTTAAAGGCGATGCGTTTATTATTGCCAAAGCAGGCAAACCTTTGGTAAAGGTAACTCGATTAGATGTGGCTGATAAAAAAACACGACGTTTAGGCTTTATGATGGGTCAAGTGCAAGTCCCAGAGGATTTCGACCAGATGGGCCACGAAGAGATTGAAAGCCTTTTTGGCGGTGAGCAATGAAATTACTGTTGGATACGCACTTGTTATTATGGGCCGCCGGTGTCCCCAATCAATTGTCTAGTGAAGCACGTGAATTAATAGAATGTACCGATAATGAGTTGTTTTTTAGCGCGGTAAGTTTGTGGGAAATTGCAATTAAACGTGGGCTTAATCGTGCTGATTTTTCGGTTGATGCCAGAGTATTGCGGCGTGAATTGCTCGATAACGATTACCAAGAATTAGTGATTACTAGCAAACATGTGGTATCTATTGACAGTTTGCCGCCTTATCATAAAGATCCATTTGATCGTTTGTTAGTGGCTCAAGTGACGGTTGAAGGAATGTTGCTGCTCACGGCGGATCGTTTGCTTGGCAAATATCCCGGCCCCATACGTTGTATATAAGTCTTGTTTGAAAGTCCATTATATTATTCCTTTAAAACCTTATATTCACTCAATTTTGTATTAAGCTTAAGTCTTGTTAATTGCTTATTCTGAATTTTGTGAGACTCTTATGGCTGGCGTACTAATAGAAATAAACACTGATGACTATGATGACGATCATTTAATCGTAATCGATGCGCCGTTAAAAGAAAATACCCAGATAATTACGATAGATTTCGTCGTCCAACCTCCCAGCCTGGGTCAATTTAATTCCACGCTGTTGCAGCAACACATTCAGTTTAAACAAGAAGTCAGTGCTGAAGTTAAACTACAACAGCAAGTGCTGGAAATGAGCGTAGTAGATCACGATGTAATACTTATTGATAAACAGCCGCCAAGCGTTCAATTGACGATACCTATTGAGCAAATTGATAATGTTGCTGAGATGTTAGCTAATCCCACGCTTATTAAAGCTGACAGTTTAAAAGCAAACTTTGCAATTAGCGGCTTAGAAACACCACCAGAAAAAATTATTGAAGCTTACCGTACGTTAATTACTGTGTTGAATGCATTTAATTCGTCTGATCAAATTAAATTTCGCCAGCAACAAACAGATAAATTTACCGCTTTGCAGGCAGCTTTACGACACGCAAAAACTACGAATAACTTAGTGTTGTATGCTCAAGCATATCAGAACCTGAAACTTTATATTGAAAGTGCTGATTATATTACATTGAATGCTTCGATGGAATGTATGACGCAGTGCCAAGAAATCTATATGTCAGTAATGACACGAGGCCCAAAATTTCATCGAGAAAATTCAAGGAATGCGCTTGATAAAGTAGCAGCTGATGTACTTGAAAGACAAAATACCGCTATGAGAAAAGGGTTGTCTGGTGACGATGAGAAAACAAGCGAAGAAAAAAAACGTTTAGAAGACTTAAAAAAAGTAGAGGAGCGTTACAGCCAAGCATATGTGTTAATAATAAAAGCGATGCAAGTGGGAGATTTTATACTAGATGAAAAAAATAGCAATTGCTTACTAGATTTCAGTTTAAAAATTTCTAGGGCAGTAACGAAAAAGTATTATGAATCTAAAAAATTTAAACCTGATAACATTGAAGCAGTAATGAATGCTCGAGTTTTGCTGGATGATATTGAACGCTGCTCTAAAGATGCAAGCGACTATATCAAAGATAGACTGGTCGTTCCTATAAAATATTTGAATGACTTAAAAGCTTCAAAGCAAGAAGAATTAATTATTTTTCAGAAACAACAACTTGAAATTGCTAAAGTGCGTGTTATCGCCTATCGAAAAAATAATCATGCGGCTCAAGTGACTGAGTTTGAACAAGTTCAAATAAATTTTGAAACTATTGTCACTGACGATTTGTTATCTGCAGATCTACTCATGGATAAGTTGAAAAAATTACATATAATTAAAATAAACTTGCAAACTTCCATAGAAAATACTAAGCAAGCGGCTGAACTAAGTGCCAGCACTGACTCAAGTCAGGCGCCTGAAGAAAGGACGCGGTTACAGCGGTGGACGCAGCACGCCAAAGCTAATCCTGTTAAATCAGCACTGTTAGCTGTTTCAGCGTGCGTGCTATTTAAACTGTTGTTAGTGGCGGCCGGGGTGGTTGGTGTAATGGAAGCACTCAAACCCGCAGGCAATGCCGAGAGCAGCCCCAGTCCACGGCTTTAGTGCTTGTGCAGAAGATATCGTCATGGCAGTGGTTTATATTTTATCAACAATTGCAGCGCTTACTCGTGGCGGGTTTAAGTTTAGTAGCGGCGTTGGAATTATTGGCGAGTCAAGCCCTCGATCGGCACCAGCGAGAGCTGAGTGGGTTTTTAGCACATAGTGTGTTGCGTGGTTTGTCGTTAACCGAAGCGGCGCGTTTAAGTCAAACTTTTCATTTTTTAGATTTGCAATTATTGCACGTGGGTGAAGTAAGTGGCCAGTTAACGATGATATTTCAAGTATTAGCAACTTATCACGAGCGGCATTATCAATTTAGCTTGCAGCTTAAAAAAGCCTACAGTTACCCCTTGTTTATTTTCCTGTTAAGCGTAATCGTATTGATGGTG
Source organism: Gammaproteobacteria bacterium (assembly GCA_947378515.1). GTDB lineage: Bacteria > Pseudomonadota > Gammaproteobacteria > CAISUE01 > CAISUE01 > CAISUE01. Next base: position 3,365 of record CANCKG010000004.1, read on the forward strand.
ATGTTGACGGTGTTAGTGCCGCAATTTGCGCAATTATTTAATAGTGTCGGCGTACCTTTACCATTATTAACTCGCGTGGTTATGCGTTTGGCACATTTTGTAGTGCTAGGATTAAGTGTGGGGGCTTTTGGTGTAGCTATGTGTTTAATCGTATTAAAAATACTATCGCGACGTCGAGCAGATTTACTAGAACTTGGCATCCAATATTTGCCGGTGATGAGTACAATTTGGCAGCTCACTGTGTGGCAGAGGTTTTGTCAAAGTTTAGGCTTGATGTTGCAAGCGGGACTGCCATTATTACAAGCATTGCCTCTGGTTGGTGCTGCCAGTGGTAGTGTGTTATGTGATTCGGCACTGTTTATGATTGCTAAAGAATTGCAGCAAGGGGTCAGTTTACAACAGGCATTTGAGCGGCAAATTTTTTTTCCGCGCATTGTTGTGATGTTAATCGGCATTGGTGAAAACACGGGTCATTTAGACGACGTCTTGCTGCAGCAAGCGCGCAGCTTTGAGCAAGAATTAACGCAAACTTTAGCTGCGTTGAATCAATGGCTAGAGCCATTATTGTTAATAGGTGTTGGCGTTATTGTCGGGCTGATCGTTATCGCTATGTACTTGCCCATTTTTGAAATGGCAAAGGTGTTTTGAAACAGGATTAACTGGATTGTAGGGGTGACCCTTATGTCCGGTGTAGGGGCAGTTCCCTCGGCTTACTCGATACATCCTGCCCGTGAGGTACCTTCCATCAACGGTGCACAAATGTCGATGGAAGGGTACCACAAATACTATTGCGGATACGTCTATGCCCGTGACTTGCGAGGGCGGGGCAAGCCACCGCCCCTACGGGTGATTAATCAAATTGCTGCTTAAAACTTTCAATTTCTTGGAGCTGTAATTGTAAAGCCAGTTGATAATCGCCCTCTGGCGCAGCTGGAATTGTATTAGAAGAGGATAAGGCATTAATTATAGGAGCTGTAGGTGGAGTGGCTTTTGCTATTTCTGCTTGAAGATAAGTCTTCCATGCGTCAATAGCGTCTGGTCTTGTATCAGATAGTGATGAACTCAGTGGCAGTTGGGCATGGATTATAGGGCTGTTAGCTAACAATTTAGTTATTGTTTTTAGATAGTCCGATGAGTAGTGAGTTGATGAGCGGGTGCTGGTGCTTGGTTTTTTCAATGCGTCTGAAAGTTGTTCAGTTGCTCTGATAGTCGCTGTCACAGTCAATAACTCAAAAATCCCATCTCTTAATTGTTCAGACGACTTGAGGCCATCAGCTGTAGTAGGATTTAATTGTTCTTTGATATTGCCAAGATACTGATGATTTTCAAATAGCGGATCTTGCAATAAATTCGTCACCGCGCGATAACCACAACTCCAACCATCAGTTTGAGTGGCGACAGAGATGAGCATATTAAATGTTAGTTGAGTGTTGGGTAAAGCCGTCGTGAAAACCGCTGCAAATTCTGCTTGCTTGTTAGTGTCAATCCCTAAACTATCGTTTACGCTAATAGTGAGATTATTTGCAGCGTTGACCGTGATAAGGGCGTTGACCCAATGATTACCATGGGTATTTAATAACAGAGGGATTTTATAAGGGGCATCACCATCAGCATGATCTTTTTGAGCTTGAGTAACAACTTCTTTAATGGTCGCAGAATTAAAGATGGAAATTTTTATTGGATTTTGCTTGGCAGGAGCTCCAGGCATATATAAGTCTATTTTTGTTAAAATATCTTTTAAATCTTTTTCAGTTAACCATTCTTGTGGCGAGATAGCCTGCCCGCTTTTACTTTTTTCTTGTAAGCTTGGAGCGCTGGCATGAAGCTCGGCTGGCGATTCGCTGCAACTAAGAACTGGCTCAGGTAAGTGATTTGCTTCCCTTGCTGCTCGGCAAGCGGCAAGTAAGCCTGTTTCGCTATCCGTATCTAGGCTACCACATAAGTTAGCACCGGCTTCTTCTACAATTGCCTTACAAAAAATAGTTAATACAGTTGTTTCAATAGCTTCAATAGTCATTTTTTTGCTGGCAAGTGCAACGGAAATAAACTCTTGCTGTAACTCATGAAGAGCGTTTAAGAATTCATCTGAAGTTTTAACGGCATCAAAAAAGTTTTGACTATAGTTTCGGTGAGCAATTGCCGCTGCACACAAGCCTTCGAGGTCAATCTCATCCTTTATAATAATACCTGCCATAAATTCACCTTTATATTTGTTTCTGCTGTAGCCCGATGATAGCAAAAAAACCTTAACTAAAGCTTAAACTTGCCAATTATGCTAGGCTTTGTCCATATTTTTATGAGTTAGTCACGCCATGGCAGATATCCGGATCCTTTCACCCCAATTAGCCAACCAAATTGCCGCCGGTGAAGTGGTCGAACGACCCGCGTCCGTGGTTAAAGAATTGCTCGAAAATGCCATCGATGCGGGTGCTACCCAATTGACGATTGATTTAGAGAAATCCGGCATTCAATTGATCCGCGTACTGGATAATGGTTCGGGCATTCCTAAAGATCAATTGTCATTAGCGCTAGCGCGTCATGCAACAAGCAAAATCCGTGCCAGCGACGATCTTTTTTGTATCGAAACATTGGGCTTTCGAGGCGAAGCGCTGGCCAGTATCAGTTCGGTTGCTAAAGTGAACCTGACATCGTTACATCATGATGCCGATACCGCGTGGCAATTAATCAGTAGCCCGGGTGATGGCGAACCATCGCTACAGCCCGCGGCCCATCCTATTGGTACCACAGTCGAAGTGCGCGATTTGTTTTTTAATGTCCCGGTGCGGCGCAAATTCTTAAAGTCAGATAGCACCGAATTTAATCATATTTACGATTTGGTTAAGCGGTTGGCGTTAAGCCATTTTCACGTCGGCTTCAAATTAAAACACAATGGCAAAATGGTGTGGCAAGCGCCCATAGCCGATTCGGTGCTGGCACAAGAACAACGCTTAGCCAGTTTGCTGGGCGCGACTTTTTTAGATAATGTGATAGCGCTGGAATTGACGGTGGGCGATTTAGCCTTGAAAGGCTGGTTAGGGTTGCCGACCCATGCCCGCAGCCAAACCGATCAACAGTATTTTTATGTCAATCACCGGGCGGTACGCGATAAAATCCTCAATCATGCGGTGCGTCAAGCCTATCAAGATGTCTTATATGGCCAGCGGCAACCGGTCTTTGTCTTGTATTTCCAATGCGATCCTAGTCAAGTCGATGTCAATGTCCATCCGACTAAACAAGAAGTGCGTTTTCGCGACAGTCGTTTAATACATGATTTTATCGCGTCGACTTTAACCGAAGCGATCGCGTCGTTGAGGCCGGATGTGCCTAGACAAGAGCCGACGCTGACTTCTAGTTTGGCAGCGGAAATTGCCGCCGCCAATCATGCCTTAACCACCCAAGCGATCGAAGCGGTGAATACTGCGCCATACGCCACATGGATTAAACCTGAGCAAAGTCAGTTGGCGATTCAAGAGACGCTTAAAGCCTATGATTTTTTAACTGGCCAAAATTTAAGTGATAGTTTATCGACGGCTAAACCGTTGATCGTAGCTGACGTGCCACTAGACATAGAGCTTATACCCGCCTTGGGTCAAGCATTGGCGCAAGTACATGGCATTTATATTCTAGCGCAAAATACGGAAGGATTAGTATTAATCGATATGCATGCCGCTCATGAACGTATTGTCTACGAACAGTTAAAAGTAGCGCTGGCCGATAAGCAAATTGCGCGGCAAGCATTATTGATCCCGCTAAGCTTGGCTTTGAATGTGACAGAAGCGGATTTAGCTGAAGAACAATGCGCTGTATTGGCTGAAGTTGGCTTTATCTATGAGCGCTTTAGCGTGGATAGTCTGCGTATCACGGAAATCCCCCAAGCACTGAGTCAAAATGAAGCAGGTCCTTTATTGCGTGATGTCTGTGCTGATTTAGCGGTGCACGGCATGTCGCGCCGCATTCAAGATGTGTTACTCGAAAAGCTCGGTAATTTTGCGTGTCGTCATTCCATTCATGCCCACCGATTATTAACTTTAGTGGAAATGAATGTCTTGCTGCGAACGATGGAACATACCCCGCGTTATGGTCAATGTAATCATGGTCGCCCAACGGTGGTAAAAATATCATTAAGTGATTTGGATAAATTGTTTTTGCGCGGGCGATAATACTTGAATTGCATTAAGAAATGATATACATCAATGCAAAAATTCGTTAAAATCTTCATTCGTCGTTCTATACTCATCGCACCTTAACGTGCGCTGAGTATAATTTAAAATGGTACTATACCGCTCGTCATAGGCGCACGTTAAATCGATAACCTTGTATCTTGAATGGCGAGCGGTATAGTACTAAAAATTCAGGAGTAGCACGTGGATCAAGTGAAAGAAGCGACGGTGATTGTTATTACCTCAGGCAAGGGGGGGGTTGGTAAAACAACGTCGAGTGCTAGCATTGGTGCCGGCATTGCGAGTCGTGGTTTTCGAACCGTGGTCATCGATTTTGACGTTGGTTTGCGAAACTTAGATTTAGTGATGGGTTGTGAGCGTCGTGTCGTCTATGATTTTGTCAATGTCGTGCAAGGCGAAGCGAATTTGCAGCAAGCGTTGATTAAAGATAAACGTTTGGAAAATCTGTATATTCTGCCCGCGTCGCAAACGCGTGATAAAGATGCGCTTAGTATCGAAGGTGTGCAAAAAATTATTGAAGCTTTAAAACAAGAATTTGAGTTTATTATTTGTGATTCACCGGCCGGGATCGAAAAAGGTGCGTTGATGGCGATGTACTTTGCTGATTATGCCATTGTCGTCACCAATCCTGAAGTCTCTTCAGTGCGCGATTCAGATCGGATTCTTGGTATTTTGGCCAGCAAAACGTTCCGTGCTGAAAACAAAATGACGCCGGTTAAAGAGTTTTTATTGCTTACGCGCTATAGTTTAGATCGGGTCGAACGCGGCGATATGTTGAGTGTTGATGATGTCAAAGAGATTTTAGCGATTCCTTTATTGGGTGTTATTCCAGAATCCCAAGCAGTGTTACGTGCGTCTAATTCCGGTGTGCCGGTGACTTTAGATGTTGAAAGTGATGCCTCAAAAGCTTATATGGATGCAGTTGGCCGTTTCTTGGGTGAAGATATTGCTCATTGGCATTTGGCCCCGAAGAAAAAAAGCTTTTTTGCTAAGTTATTCAGTTAACGGCTAAGGATAACGACTCAATGAATGTTAAAAAAATGATAGACTACTTTCGAGGCACGCCGCGTAATACCGCGTCGTTAGCCAAGGAACGTTTGCAAATCATCGTCTCGCACGAGCGTGTCTCAACCAGAGATGGTGGGGTTGATTTCTTGCCGCAATTAGAACAAGAATTAATGGATGTTATTTCTAAGTATATGACAGTTGACCGTGATCAAGTGAAAGTGCATTTGGCACGTGATGGTGATTTATCGATTTTGGAATTAAACGTGACAATGCCAGATAAAGCCAAGACAGCTGTGTAATGGTCGTGCAGTGGCAACCTACCTATACGATGGCTACGCTCAAACGCCGAGCCGAAATCATGGCGACAATCCGTGAATTTTTTCGGCTCCGCCATGTCATCGAAGTAGAAACCCCTCTGTTGTGTCAGGCCTCTGTCACGGACCCCCATTTGACTAGTTTAACCAGTCGTTATCTTTTGCCTGGCGCTAAAGAAGCCGCTAGCCTTTATTTGCAAACATCGCCCGAATATGCCATGAAACGCTTATTGGCCGCGGGCAGTGGGGCGATTTATCAAATTACCAAAGCTTTTCGCGATGACCGTTTGAGTAAGCTACATAATCCCGAATTTACTATGCTGGAATGGTATCGCCCCGGATTTTCGCACCATGATTTAATGATTGAAATGGATGGTTTGTTACGTAAAGTGTTACAGTGCGAAAGTGCTCAGTGTTTTCGTTATGGCGAACTGTTTCAACAATATTGCGCGATTGACCCTTATAATACCTCTGTGGTTGAATTGAAGCATTGCGCCGACTTCCATGGCTTAAGTATTCATTGTCCCGAAACTATGCTTGATGTCACCACTTGGTTACAATTACTGATGAGTGCATTGATTGAGCCGCACTTAGGTTACAAGCAACGGCCGGCGTTTGTCATCGACTTCCCCGCCGCCCAAGCCGCTTTGGCGCGTATTAATCCAGGACCACCAGCTGTCGCTGAGCGCTTTGAAGTGTATTGGCAAGGCATGGAGCTGGCCAATGGCTTTCATGAATTGCTGGATCCGATCGAACAGCGGCAACGCTTAATGGCTGATAATGCCTATCGTAGTGCCCATGGTTTGCCGATAATGCCTTTAGATGAACATTTTTTAGCGGCGTTAGAGCACGGACTTCCTGCTTGTGCGGGGGTCGCACTCGGGGTTGATCGCTTAGTGATGGCCGCTTTAAGTCTGCAGAGTATTCAAAACGTGATTCCTTTCCCCGTTGATCGCGCTTAAGTAAACCTTAAGTTTCAGTCTTTATAATGAACCTCGATTTTTGAGCTACGGCTAAAAACGAATAATAATTCATGAGAGAGATAAGTGATGCCTAACAAATCAAAATTACTAAACGGGCTTGACCCTGCACAGCAAGAACAATTGCGCGATACCACCAGAGGTGGATTTCAATCACCATTAAAAAGTCGTAATACGGCGGCTGATGTCACAATTGCACCGGCTCGGCCTAGTCATCTAATATTCACTGCATCGGCAGCTAATCGCCAAGCCTATATACCATTGGGTGTTGCGCCAGAAAGAGCTATTTTAGCGCTAAAAACAGTCACTAGTAATAATTTACTGGCGGCACCTGCTGCGCTTCAGGCAAATGTTCTGACAAGTCAAACACAACGTGTGCCCCCTTCGACATCGCCTAATGGCATAATGGATTTCTTTCAACGGGTAAACAACAACGCATTAGCGCTATACCGCTCGCCATTCAAGATGTGAAGTTTGTGATTTAACGTGTGCCTATGGCGATGGGTATATCTGCTAAGACAATATAAATAACTTTTCTAATTGACTTAATTCATCACGCAAACGGGCCGCTTGTTCAAATTCGAGATTTTTGGCGGCTTTAAGCATTTGGCTCTGTAGTTTTTTAATCTGCTTAGCCAATTGCGTGCGATCTAAAAAGTGATTTTCAGCCAATTTTTCATTTAACTGAAAATCACTTAAATTAGGGTCGGTGGCAGCCTCTTCGTAAGTCACCTCTAAGATATCTTTGATCGATTTTTGAATGCCAGTGGGCGTGATGCCATGGGCTTGATTATGCGCATGTTGGCTGGCACGGCGCCTTACGGTTTCATCGATCGCGCTTTGCATAGCGTTAGTTATTTTATCAGCGTACAGTAAGGCCTGACCGTTTAAATGGCGCGCGGCGCGGCCAATGGTTTGAATGAGTGAGCGGTGAGAACGTAAAAACCCTTCTTTATCGGCATCTAAAATTGCCACCAAAGAGACTTCTGGCATGTCTAGCCCTTCACGCAATAAATTAATACCGACCAGCACATCGAATTTTCCTATCCGTAAATCACGGATAATTTCGACTCGCTCGATGGTATCGACATCGGCGTGAAGATAACGCACTTTAATGGCATGGTCGTTAAAATAAGCCGTTAAATCTTCAGCCATCTTCTTAGTTAAGGTCGTCACCAACACACGTTCATTACGTTTTACGCGAATTCTAATTTCTGACATCAGATCATCAATTTGAGTCGTAGCGGGACGAATTTCAATAATGGGATCTAATAAGCCTGTTGGTCGCACTAATTGCTCGGCAATCGCCCCCGATTGGGCTAACTCATAATCACCAGGAGTGGCGCTGACAAAAATAGTTTGTGGACACAGGTTTAAAAACTCTTTAAATTGTAAGGGGCGATTATCCATGGCCGAAGGTAAGCGAAAGCCATAATTAACCAGGTTTTCTTTGCGCGATCGATCGCCTAAATACATCGCCCCCAATTGGGGAATCGTGGCATGAGATTCATCGATGAACAACAAACCATCATTCGGTAAATAATCAAATAAGGTCGGTGGTGGTTCGCCGGCATTACGTCCCGATAAATAACGTGAATAATTTTCGATGCCGGTGCAATAACCGAGTTCTTGCATCATTTCAAGATCATAGCAAGTGCGTTCGTCGAGTCGTTGCGCTTCGACTAAGCGATTATCTTGTTGCAGTGTTGTCAAGCGGGCAGCTAATTCGGCCCGAATGCTATCTAGGCAATCATTAACTCTGGCGCGTGGGGTAACATAATGACTTTTTGGGTAAATGGTGGTGCGAACAATTTTTTTGAGCACTTTACCCGTCAGTGGATCAAATTCACTTAAAGAGTCGATAGTATCGTCGAATAATTCGATGCGCAGCGCATTTTTATCGGAATCGGCCGGATAAATATCGATTAAATCGCCACGCACGCGATAGGTGCCGCGTTTTAATTCATAATCATTGCGCGCGTATTGCATCGCCGTTAAGCGCCGTAAAATATCGCGCTGGGTGAGTTCCATGCCGCGGGCTAAATGCAGCACCATACTCAAATACGCGACGGGATCGCCTAAGCCATAAATGGCAGATACGGTGCAGACGATGATCACGTCACGGCGCTCAAGCAGCGCTTTGGTCGCAGAGAGGCGCATTTGTTCGATATGCTCATTGATCGAAGCATCTTTGGCAATATAGGTATTGCTGGCTGCTACATAGGCTTCGGGTTGATAATAATCGTAATAGGAAACAAAGTATTCCACGGCATTTTGGGGGAAAAAACGTTTCATTTCTGAGTACAGTTGCGCGGCCAAGGTTTTATTATGAGCGAGAATCATCACTGGCCGCTGTTGCTTTTGAATGAGGTGAGCCATGGTAAAGGTTTTGCCAGAGCCGGTGACGCCTAATAGTGTTTGAAAAGCTAAGCCTGCGCTTAAGCCGTCATCGAGTAATGCAATGGCTTGCGGTTGATCACCGGTTGGTTGATAATCACTGTGCAGTTGAAAAAGTGTTGGCATAAACAATAGTCACTTTGCAATGTGGTTAACAAA
>CANCKG010000005.1 GCA_947378515.1 Gammaproteobacteria bacterium
AACTAACAAGCCTAAACCCAATATGCCTAAAATAACAGCAAAACGCCACGCTTGGCGTGAACTAATTTTACCGGTGGGAATCGGGCGATTACTGGTTCGATTCATGATCGCATCGAAACGTTGATCGACCAGATGATTAACTACCGCTGCTGATCCAGCACTAAAAGCGATGCCGATTAACGCTAGCGCCATTAAGCCTATCGGTGGCCAACCGGGAACCGCTAAAAACATCCCCACCAAGCTGGTGATCAACATCAACAATACCACTCGCGGCTTGGTCAATTCTAAATAAGCTCGCCATTGTTGCCGCATCATGTCACATCTCGCACGTTGGCAAATAAGGCATAATTTAAAGCCACGACCACAACTAATAATAATGCAGCACCTACATTATGGCTGACTGCAATAGGTAGCGGTAACATTAAAATCACATTCATGACGCCCAGTAGAATTTGCATTACCAACATAAAGAACAGTAAAGTTGTAAAACGTAAAATAGTGCGCGATTCTGCTTTGGCTAACATATAAAGTAAAAACACTAACCAATAAAAAAATACCAGCGATGCCCCTAGCCGATGTACAAATTGAATCGTCATGCGAGTTGTTTGATCGAGTACCCCACCTTGATAATTCTGACCTAACTTATCGAAAATAGTAAACGCATGACTGAAATTAAGTATGGGCACAAAAGTAGTATTGCAATAAGGAAAGTTAGTACACGCTAAGGAAGCATAATTTGCACTGGTCCAACCACCTAAAACAATTTGACTAATCACGATGACTAAGCCAAGCACTGCCCACCATTTAAAACGACGTTTATCTACTTGTTTTACATCCTTAAAAAAATGGCTTAAACGCAAGGCCAATAGACTTAATAATACAAATAACGTCAAGCCACCAAGTAAATGCAACATTACAATCGGTGGCAATAATTTTAACGTGACTGTCCAGCGACCGAGACACGCTTGAAAAATAACCAATAGGGTTAAGAATACCGGTAATTTCAAAGGTGTTTGATACGTGTGCCGCGTCCATAGGCTACGGCCTAATATAAGCAAGATGAGTAACCCTAAGGTACCGGCCACATAACGATGGGTCATTTCCGCCCACGCTTTTACCGGCTCTACCACAGCGCCTGCAAAGCCCAAGTGCACTTTCGCTAAAGCATTCGCTGAACCTGGAACAGTTAATTGGCCATAACAACCTGGCCAATCAGGACAACCCAACCCAGCATCTTTAAGGCGCGTAAAAGCACCTAAAGCGACGACAAACAAAGCCAAGCACGCGGCTACACACGTCAAACGGTATAAAAAATTATCGCGTATCATAAAGCCTATAGGGAATGATTACTCTAGGCGACTATTATGAGACAAAACGCCTTAAATGACCACCTTTAACCATCCATGTATCTGATACAATTCATCTTCTGATTTAAACTTATTTTGAAGGAACGGCTATGTGTGGAATTCTAGGCTTTACTGCGAAACGTAATGTGGTGCCGCTGTTATTAGAGAGTTTACGACGTTTGGAATATCGCGGCTATGATTCCGCTGGCATTGCCGTCATCAATGCTAAAAACCAGATTGAACGGCAACGCACTGCAGGTAAAGTCAATTTCTTAGCCGAAGCCTTAGCAAAAAAACCTTTAAGTGGTCACAGTGGCATTGGCCACACGCGTTGGGCAACTCATGGCATTCCACATCAAGACAATGCGCATCCACACATGTCAAATGGTTCCCTAGCCCTGGTTCATAACGGCATCATCGAAAACCATGAAGCATTGCGTGAAGCATTGCTTCAAAAAGGCTATCAATTTAGCTCAGACACCGATACTGAAGTAATCGCTCATTTATTACATCACCATCTTGAACGATCCACTGACTTTTTAAGTGCCCTGAAGTTAACGCTCAATGCCTTACATGGCGCTTATGCATTGGCTATACTCGATAAAAATCAGCCAGGCTACGTATGGGCTGTACGAAAAGGTAGCCCATTAGTCATTGGCCTTGGCACAACTGAAAACTTTATCAGTTCTGACCAATTAGCGCTATTAGCCTTTACCCAACAGTTTATTTATTTGGAAGAAGGCGATATCGCCTGCATCAGCTCCACTGACTATCGCATTTTCGACAGTACTGGTGGCTGTGTCACGCGGCCCATTCACCATTCTATTGCCACTTCTGAACTTGCTGAGCGTGGTCAATACCGCCATTTCATGTTAAAAGAAATTTACGAACAAGCGAGTGTTTTACAAAACTCACTTGCTTCCGTGTTAGAACCGACTCAATTTCGCCCTGTCCCTTTTGGTCACGTCGTTGAAAAATTATTAGCGGCTACTAAACGCATCACTATCATAGCCTGTGGAACTAGCTACAACGCCGGTTTAGTGGCTAAATATTGGCTCGAAGCCATAGCTTTGATACCTTGTTCAGTTGAAATTGCCAGTGAATATCGTTATCGTGATCCGGTGGTCGACAACCAGACTTTGTTTGTCACTTTATCGCAATCGGGTGAAACTGCCGATACGCTAGCTTGTTTGCGTCTCGCCAAAACTTTGCCTTATGTGGGCTCACTCGCTATTTGTAATGTTGCGGAAAGTTCATTAGTGCGCGAATCAGATGCAGCTATTTTAACCTATGCGGGTCCTGAAATTGGCGTTGCTTCAACCAAAGCTTTTTTAACCCAATTAAGCACGTTATTAACCTTGAGTTTATACAAAGCTCAATTGGATCAATTAGCTAGCCCATCAATCATTGATGTTTTACACTTACCGAATTTGATCGAACAATTATTATCTTTCGATGGCACTATTCAAAAACTCGCTAAAAAATTAGTCCATAAACATTCAGTACTGTATTTAGGTCGCAACACAGAATATCCGATTGCCTTAGAAGGTGCATTAAAGCTCAAAGAATTATCGTATATTCACGCCGAAGCATATCCTGCCGGCGAATTAAAACACGGGCCCTTAGCGCTGGTAGATGAGCAAATGCCAGTGATTTTCTTAGCCGCTGACAATACGTTGTTTGATAAAGTTAAATCCAATATTCAAGAAGTCAAAGCCCGCGGCGGTGATATCATCATTTTCACCAATCATCAAGGGCTGTGGAATATCGATGCCGATATTATTCAATTACCAGCCGCTCCGGCTTTTTTAAGCCCATTTGTATTCACCGTTCCGTTACAACTACTCGCCTATCATGTCGCTGTCCTCAAAGGCACTGACGTTGATCAACCACGTAATTTAGCAAAATCGGTCACTGTGGAATAATCATGTTTCACATGAAACAATCGAATGCAGTCATGCGCTGAATAATTGCCTTTTTTATTCTAGGATAAGTCGTGTTTAAGCTAAGAAAAATTCTAAACCTAATATTTGTTTTTACTTTAGTTGCGCTACTAACTCATGCAGAAGCGTGTGAAACATCTTCCACCCTCTATCAAGCGGGTTTATTATTAAATTTAAATAATGGTGTTTTTGCAGGGTCTATACCCTTGTCGGCTTTATTAAAGAAAGGTAATTTTGGTTTAGGTGCGTCTGACGGTGCACCAGGCGAATTAATCATTCTCGATGGCAAGCCTTATTTAGGCGATGCCGCTGGTGTACCGCGTTTATTATCTGGCAATACTAACGCTACTTTTGTTCAAGTTACTAATTTTAAACCAACGCAAACAATGACCCTTAACAATATTCATAGTTTAGAAGAATTAGGTAAAACCATTGACACATTATTACCCTCGAAAAATATTTTTTATGCACTTAAAATTGAAGGCACTTTTAAGGTTATTAAATTACGCAATTTTTCAAAGCCCGTAAACACTAAAATCCCACTTTATGCTTGGCTTAAACAATACCAGGTAATTTCGTATCCTAAAAACATCAGGGGTACGATGGTCGCTTTTCGCTCACCCAACTATGCTCATACGATTGCCGTAAGCGGTTATCATTTGCACTTTATTAGCTACAACCACGATTTACTTGGCCATGTCTATGACTTAGCATTTGATCATGCCAAAGTGAGCATTGAACCTTTATTTTATTTTTCACTAGCATTACCCGATAGCCCCGACTTTTTAAAAGCGTCATTAGATGAAACTCAAGCTTAAAATAATAAGGATTCTTTATCGTGAAATTTATAAAAAAAATAGCATTGATATCCTTCTTATCAGTCAATAGCCTTAGTTTTGCGACTCCCGCCATTACGCCGCTAATAGCTACCCAATCACATGAAGGTCCTGTTTATGTTGCCTCACAAGACAGACTGTATTTTACCACCAAGCCTGCCCTTAACAATGGCAAACTGAGTAATGCGATTGCATATCTTGATTTAAAGAAAAATCAAGTGGTCATGTTTATCAGTGATGCTAATATGGCCAATGGCATGACTTTATCAGCAGATGGTAATTCATTATTAGTTGCCGAACAAGGCTCTTATGAAATGCCTGGTGCTATTAGCGAAATCGATTTATTCACTAAAAAACGTTATGTATTAACAGATAATTTTGAAGGCAAACAGTTCAACTCACCGAATAAAGTCATTCAAAATAAAAACGGCATCATCTATTTTAGTGATCCATCGTATGGTTATAATCAAGACTTTAAAAAAAATCCACTACTGGATAATGGCGTCTATGCTTTTGATCGGACGCTTGGAAAAACCACCTTATTAACCACTACCTTAAAAATGCCGCATGGCTTAGCATTAACCGATGACGATAAAACGTTACTGATTGGGGACACTGAAGCTATCGATGGCATACACCCTTATGATCAAACTAAAAGGCATAATATTTATCGTGCAGCACTGAAAAATGATTTAGCAATCAAGACCATATCTCCTTTCATTACCATTCCTCAGGGGATTGCAGACGGCATTATAATCGTTAATACGCATATTTATGCCGCAACAGCTAAAGGCATCATGCATTATGATGCTCAAGGTCGCTTAATCGAATGCTTAATCATGCCTGTCGAAGCATTTAATCTTGTCTTGACTAATAAAAATAATATATTCATTACAACGAACACCGCTATTTATAGCGCACAACTTTAGTCATAAACGTTCAGAACCTACACACGGAAACTCGCGCTAATGTGCCCCCTTAACATGCACCACGGCTAAGTTTCCCGCACGTGGTGCTGAATAGCTTATATTAAATCACTAACCTCACATCTTGAATGGCAAGCGGTATATACCCATCGCACCTTAAGGTGCGATGGGTATATTAACCTAATTGTTCCACGTGAAACATACTTAAATCAATGGCTTTTGTCGCAGCTAATACTAAAGATTCATCGACGCCAGTAATAAACACTTGACACTTGAGCTTTTGCAATAACTGCAAGACTTGCTGAATTTTCTCTCTATCCAATTCAGCCGCCAAATCATCAATCAATAACACCGAATCTTTACCCGTAAACAATTTTAAACACTCACTTTGCGCCAACAGCAACGCATAACTCAAGAGTTTTTGTTGGCCTCGGGATAATATATGATCAGCATCAATACCGTTAACTCGGATTTTAATATCTGCTCGATGCGGCCCATGCTGAGTATGACCCAAAAAACAATCTCGCTCGTAATCCTTAATGAATACAGCCGGCAACGACATACCCACATCCCAACCCGGATAGTACTCAACTGTTAATTTATCCAGCGCCAATAACTCTGTTAATACCCGTTCGACATGGGGTAAAAAATTTTCAAAGTACTGACTGCGCAACGCATGAATAGTCTCCGCCTGGCTCAGCAATTCTTGCTGCCATAGATTTAACTCGGCAAAAGGTAAATTTCGCTTCAAACCTGCATTTCGCTGCTTCAAGGCACGTTGGTAACGCTGCCAGGCACTAAAGAAACTTAGTTCTGAATGAAATACGCCCCAATCTAAAAAGGCTCGACGGCCTTGTGGCCCGGCATCAACTAAATGAAAACAGTCATGATTGATTAATTGCACCGGCACCAAGCTAACCAAATCACGCAAACTACGAATCGCCTGGCCATCCAGGCGAATATCTGAAAGCTGCATTTGACGCCCAACACCCACCGTAAATTGTCGAGCATAAGCATTTTGCCATGTGCCTATCACTTGAAATTCTGTAACATGATGACGAATAAGCGGGGTTAATTGACTACTTCTGAAAGAGCGGCCCATGCTCAAGACATAAATCGCTTCTAACAGACTACTCTTGCCTGAACCATTGGCACCAAAAATGAAATTAAAGCCAGAGCTTGGCTTTAATTGAAAGACTTCGAACTGACGGAAATTACTGAGAGTTAACTGGGTTAAAAACATGTCATAATAATACCGGCATAATCACATACAAACTAACACCTTGTGCGGGCATTACCGATTCCAACAAGATACTATTGTCGTTTTCACCTAAGACCATACGAACATCACCTAACGGCAGTGAATTTAGCACATCCAGAAGATAGGTGACATTAAACCCTAACGATAAAGGCGCCCCCACGTAGCGAATCTCTAAACGCTCTTCAGCTTCTTCATGTTCAGGATTACTTGCTTCTAACACCAGCGCATCTTCTAACCATTTAATCGTCACCCCACGAAATTTTTCACTGGATAAAATCGCCACGCGACTCAACGCTTGTTTAAAATCATCACGATTCAATGTCACTAAGCGATTACTAGGCTTAGGTAATACTTTGTGATAATCCGGATAACGGCCATCGATTAGCTTCGAGGTAAGCGTAAATGTTGCCGACTCAACACGTACATGATGCTGTCCCAAAGTCACTTTCACGACATCATCGGTGTTTTCTAATAACCGAAGTAATTCATTGACACCTTTACGCGGTAAAATTACTTGTTTAAAATCAGTTACTTGTGGCAAAGGCATGGTACACATCGCCATTCGATGACCATCGGTAGCAACTGTGCGCAGTTGCTGCTCACTTAATTCCAATAACATACCATTTAGGTAATAGCGTACATCTTGAGAGGCAATTGCAAAATGTGTTTGCTCAAGTAAATAACGCAATTCTCTCTGATTCACCTCAAAAGCATGGGCACTGGGACTTTCTTCAAAAAAAGGAAAGTCGATCGCCGACAATGTCTGCAAGACAAAGCGACTTCGACCCGCTTTCACCACGACCCGGCTATCTTCCAAAACAAACTGCAATAAGGATTGCTCAGGTACACTACGGCAAATATCAAATAATTTTCTCGCTGGAATCGTTATTTGACCAGGCTCCGCCGGTTGAACAAGGTCAACGCGACCAATCATTTCAACTTCTAGATCGGTGCCCAACAGCGATAATTGTTGATTATTCACCGTCACTAAAATATTTGCTAATATAGCCATCGTCTGACGTTTTTCTACCACCCCAACCACTGCCTGCAAAGGCTTTAGTAATAATTCTCGTTGAATCGTAAATTTCATAATAAAATCAATTAGTTAATGGCTGAGATAAAAGTCTGTTAAAATAGCTACTTTATACTAACAGGCAACGCAACAGTAACGACACTAAAACGCTCAAGTCATGCTATCCTTATAGCATAGAGAAGCCAGTCTATACACCCTTCATTGTAACAAAACTTAACGCTAGAAAACGTAGCCATGCATTTTACAATTAATGTTCACACGATCCTTGGTTTAATCGGCGTCGCCATCACGCTGGTTGCTTATGGCTTGCTACAAACCACGAAACTCAGCGCCACCAGTAAAATATACAACGCTTTAAATATTATCGGTTCACTGCTCATCCTTTATTCCTTATGTTTCGATTGGAATGTATCGGCTTTTGTCATGGAAAGTGTTTGGCTCATCTTTAGTCTTTATGGTTTATGCCGCACCACCCAATCACACTCTCACAAATCATCCCCCGTATCGAGTTAATTCATGTCTTTACTAAATACAATTACCAGCCCTGTTGATTTAAAAAGTTTAAGCGATAACCAATTAGCCGACTTGTGTAGCGAATTACGCACCTTTATCATTCAAGAATTAAATATCTCCGGCGGTCATTTTGGTGCCAATTTAGGTACTGTCGAATTAACAGTAGCACTGCACGCAGTCTTTGATAGCCCTGAAGATCATCTGGTGTGGGACGTCGGCCACCAAGCTTATTCCCATAAAGTATTAACCGGTCGACGCAACCAATTGCACACGATTCGCCAAAAAAATGGCTTATCGGGTTTCCCTAAACGTTCAGAAAGCCCACACGATGCTTTTGGCGTCGCTCACTCCAGCACCTCAATTAGCGCAGCGCTTGGCATGAGCTGTGCGGCTAAATTGCAAGCTTCAAACCGACATTGCATTGCGATCATTGGCGATGGCGCCTTAACCGCCGGCATGGCTTATGAAGCTTTAAATCACGCCGGTGATTTGAAAGCCGATATGCTGGTCATTTTAAATGATAACGATATGTCGATTTCGCATAATGTCGGGGCGATGTCAAAATATTTAACGCGATTATTATCGAGTAAGTTTTATACTGGCATTAAAAATAGTAGTAAAAAAGTATTAAAAATCATTCCACCGATGCTAGAACTGGCTAAACGCACCGAAGAACACATGAAAGGCATGGTTGCCCCAGGTACGCTGTTTGAAGAATTAGGTTTTAATTATCTTGGCCCCATTGATGGTCATGATTTACCAACGCTACTGGCCACTTTACGCAATATTAAACGTATGTCAGGCCCACAATTTTTGCATGTAGTGACCACCAAAGGTAAAGGTTTTGCACCGGCAGAAGCCGATCCTATTAAATATCACTTCGTTAATCCGGGTTATTTACAAGCTTTGGAAGCCAACGCCCCCTTAAGCAAACCCATACCCTTAACGTATTCACAAATTTTCGGTGCCTGGCTATGTTTTATGGCCGCACGCGATCCGTTATTAGTGGCCATTACTCCGGCAATGCGTGAAGGCTCTGGGATGGTCGAATACTCGCAACAATTTCCAGAGCGTTATTTTGATGTTGCTATTGCCGAACAACACGCTCTCACCCTCGCAGCTGGTATGGCATGTGATGGTTTAAAGCCAGTCGTGGCGATTTATTCGACTTTTTTACAACGCGCTTATGATCAATTAATCCACGATATCTGCTTGCAAGATTTACCGATATTATTAGCTCTGGATCGCGCAGGGCTGGTGGGTGCCGATGGTGCTACCCATGCTGGCAGTTTTGATTTAAGTTTTTTACGCTGCATTCCTAATATCGTGATCATGGCGCCATCTGATGAAAATGAATGCTGGCATTTATTAAATACCGGCTTTGCTCACAAAGGTCCCGTGGCTATTCGATATCCACGTGGTAGCGGCATTGGCGCAACTATAGACAGAGACTTCTGCATTTACCCACTCGGCAAATCAAATATAAAACACACTGGCACGAAAATTGCCATTCTTGCATTTGGCTCGATGGTAGCGCCAGCTCTCGCTGCCGGCAGCGAATTAAATGCCACGGTCGTCGATATGCGCTTTATCAAACCCCTGGATACAGTCCTGATCGATACTTTACTAGACGATCACCCTTACTTTGTCACGGTGGAAGAAAATGCGGTGATGGGTGGCGCTGGCAGTGCCGTCAATGAATATTTAGCAGCCATTGGCGCATGTAAAAAAATGCTTAACTTAGGCTTAAGCGATCAATTTGTCGATCATGCAACCCCAGCTCAACAACTAAGTGACGAAGGCTTAGATAAAGCAGGGATACTTGAACGCATTAGAGCCTTTATTTTATGCTAAGTGAATTACACATCCGTCACTTTGCTTTAATAGATCAGCACACTATTCATTTTTTGCCCGGCATGACCGTGTTAACCGGTGAAACGGGTGCAGGTAAATCGATTATCATCGATGCGCTATCTTTAGCCTTGGGTGAACGATCTAACTCTACCTGCATTCGTAGCGGCTATGATCGCTGCGAAATCACCGCGCGCTTTGAGTTAAGCCACACAGCGGCCGCCCAAATTTGGCTAAATGAACACGATTTAAATGATAACCATGACTGTGTCTTGCGTCGCATTGTCAGCAGTGACGGTAAATCACGTGCTTACATCAATGGTCAAGCCGTCACATTGCAGCAATTACGCACACTCGGCGAATACTTAGTCGATATTCATGGTCAGCACGAACACCAATCTTTATTAAAACGCAGTACCCAACGGGATTTAATCGATCAATACGGCGCTCATCAAGCCTTACTCGGCGAATTAAAAACCTGCTACCTCGCATGGAACAACTGCAAACGAAAACTCCAGCAGTTACACAGTGCGCAGACCCAACAAGATCGCGCCGAATTCATTCAATTTCAATTGCATGAATGGCAAGCATTGGCGCTCGAACCTCATGCGATCGAAGCCTTGGAACAAGAACATAAAGGCTTAGCCAATAGCGGTGATACCCTCGCCAAAGTACAAGCGGCTTTAAACTTACTGAGCGGCGAAGAAATCTCTTCGCTCAGTCAAACATTGCACCAGGCACGCACTGCTTTACAAAGCATCAAAGACACACACCCAACGTTAAGCAATGCCTTTAGTTTACTCGACAGTGCCAGCATTCAATTAGAGGAAGCCGCCAGTGATTTACAACATTATTTAGCTGCTGCCGAACTTAATCCAGAGCGACTGGTTGAAGTAGAAGCTTTATTACAAGTGATTTACCAATTAGCCCGCAAACACCGAGTCAAACCCATTGAACTGTATGATTTTTTTGAAAAGTTGCAAGCCGAATTGACTCAATTGAGTGTCAATGCCGAAACTTTAAGCGAACTCGAACAGCAATTAGCCGACCAAGCGCACGCCTATAGCTTAATCGCCAAACAACTCAGTTTAGCGCGAGCAGCAACAGGTGCAAAACTGGGTATTGCGATCAGCGAAAAAATGCAGTATTTAGGCATGGCCGGTGGCCGTTTTTACATTCATTTAGACACACCAGCATCAAGTGAACCCAACGCTACCGGTAATGAGCAGATTGACTTTATGGTCAGTGCTAATCCCGGTCAAGCCTTACAAATCTTAAGTAAAGTTGCCTCAGGTGGTGAATTATCTCGAATCAGCTTAGCCATTCAAGTGATTTTAGCCGGAATCAGCACCACACCTACCTTAGTCTTTGATGAAGTGGATGTCGGCATCGGCGGACCTACTGCCGCCATTGTCGGCCAATTATTACGGACCTTAAGCGACAGCGTGCAAGTCTTATGTGTCACGCATTTACCACAAGTCGCTGCTTGTGGCACTCAACATTACCAAATCATCAAAAACACCACGCTTGATCAAACTACGACCGCTATTTACTCATTGCAAACAACAGAGCGTGAACAAGAAATCGCCCGTATGCTAGGCGGCTTAACAGTAACGGAACAGAGTCTTGCCCATGCACGGGAATTATTGGGGCAGGGTGGAAGATAAGCGAAGTTATTCAACTCAAACGTTTAATGGTTAAATAACAACGCTTTTCAATTAAATTCACAATATTTTCTAACCAACTAGCCTCACTAATATCTTTTAAACATTGGTTATAAAGTAATTGAGCAGCAACTGGTAACACCTTCGCTAAGTGGACAATACGTGCTTTCACCTGACTCGGCATTAATTCCGCTTCAGTGGCAAAACGTTCCCAATGCCTTATTTGTACTTCACTAAACCTATATTTACCGCCAAGCTTCATCGCCATTTTTTCACTAAGCCTAGGATAAACCATGGTCGATAAGACATCGTAAAGCGGCGCTAAGATCACCCTGCCAGGAGAATATAATAATGAAAAGTTCTTTGCGTGGGCATCATTGTTGCCGATTAACGCATTAAATATTACAAAGTCCACTAAATGCAATAAATGTGCAGCACTGGGGCGAGTAGCACTACGTAATAAACTAAAACATTGAGCCAGCGAAGGCCCACCTTCGTTTTGATATTTATATTCGGGTGGAACGGCCAATGCTTGACAAAAATCTTCTTGATGTAAGCGTTGTAAGTGACCATCTTGATCTAAAAATCGATCATAACGCTCAACCAATAAAAAAGAACGGCCATTAACTTGTTGAATAGTCGTATTCGCTACATGAAATTTCAAGGTGCGCGCCAACGTCATGCAAAAATATTCATTTAAAACACTATGATCAACTGCAGCAATGGCAGGTTTTAGAATATGAGTACTGGGAGTACCATTGAGTGGCAAACCAATATCACTACCTCGCACGATAACAGGCAATTTATCTTGCGCACCCGCTAATGACAAACGCAAACCTTCGCTTCCCGCCAACATAGGTCGTAGTGGTAACTCATTCAATAAATTGACTAACTCTGCATCATTTAACCACTGAATAGTGCGATCATTATTTACTGGATACTTGCCTGGTTCAAAAAAACGAATTGCACCGGCGCACTCGCCGCCAATACTCGCTAACA
>CANCKG010000006.1 GCA_947378515.1 Gammaproteobacteria bacterium
TCCTACCGCCCTGAAGGGCAGGGTTTCAAACCAGCTAAGGAATTTGGATGAACATCCATGTTCATGGCCGGGTTTGCCCATAAGGCAGGAAAAGCCTTATGGGCAAAGTCACGATTCTCTCCCTTAACATGCACTGCTGCTAAGTTTCCCGCGCACAGTGCTGAATAGATACGAATAGAGATGTTAATTTCTACCTATTGGCGAATAACGATTGTAAATCTTGCGCCGTTAACCCCGAACTGCTGGTATTGGCATCGCCATAGATGCTTTCCAGCAATACCTGTTTTTTATTTTGGAGTGCGATAATTTTTTCTTCGACCGTACCGGTGGTGATTAATTTATAGACAAAGACATGTTTGTTTTGACCGATCCTATGAGCGCGATCCGTTGCTTGACGCTCGACCGCTGGATTCCACCAAGGATCATAATGAATTACCGTATCGGCAGCTGTCAAATTCAACCCTAAGCCCCCAGCTTTTAAGCTGATTAAAAACAGCGGCACTTGCTTGGCTTGAAACTGTTCGATTGGTGTTGCTCGGTCTTGTGTTTGACCTGTCAATTTCACGTAAGGAATCCCTAACTCTTTGACTAACTTTTCAATTAAACCGAGCATTTCAGTGAATTGCGAAAACAACAATACTTGCCGACCTTCTTCAATCATGTTCGGCAACGTTTCGCGCAAGAAATCCAATTTGGCCGACGCAGCATTTTGTTTATAGGTACTTTCTAATTTTAGTAAGCGTGGATCACAACATATCTGCCGCAACTTGAGTAATGCATCTAAAATAATAATCTGTGAATTGGCCAAGCCTTTTTGTTCAACGGCTTGTTGCACACTCTCATGCAGCGCTAAACGAATACTTTCATATAAATCACGTTGAGATCCGCTTAATTCAATGGCACAAAGAATTTCATTTTTCTCAGGCAAATCGATCGCTACCTTTTGCTTGGTACGTCGCAATAAAAATGGCGCAATGCGTTCTTGCAACAAGATCCGCCGCTCATTATCCTGTAATTTTTCAATAGGATTACGAAAAACTCGTGTAAATTGCTTTTGATCACCCAAAAATCCCGGCATTAGAAAATGAAATAATGACCACAATTCACCCAAATGATTTTCTAAGGGAGTGCCGGTTAAGCAAATGCGATGTCGGGCATTTAATTTATTCACCAGTAAAGCCGCTTTACTACGCGAATTTTTAATCGTTTGGGCTTCGTCGAGAATCAATAAATGCAGCGGTTGTAATGCCAATCGAGCATGATCGCGCACGATCAAAGGATAGGTCGTTAAAATTAAATCGTAGCTCGCTAAATGATCAAAATGCTCTTGGCGAGCGGTGCCGTGTAACACCAATACTTTTAGCGAAGGCGTAAAGCGCCCTGCTTCCAAACGCCAATTGGTCATCAAACTGGTCGGTGCGATCACTAAACAGGGGTCTGTCAAACGACCTTGTTCTTTTTCCATCACGATATGCGCGAGTGCTTGAACGGTTTTCCCCAAACCCATATCATCGGCTAAAATTCCACCCAACTCGTATTCTCGTAAAAATTGCAACCAATTGAGTCCATCGTGTTGATAAGGCCGCAAGTCTGCCTTTAAACCAACGGGTGGGACCACAGCGGTAATTTCGGTAAAATCGGCTAAACGTTCGATGAGCCCTTCCAAATGTTTGCCACCCCACCAACGAAAACGCAAGTGTTCCGCAATATTTTTTTCTAGCGCTAATAATTGCGCGGCACGAATACGCGATAATTTTAAGCGGCCATTTTTATTAAGTGAGTGACGATCATACAATTCGGTTAGCACATTTAAAATAGGCTTTAAACGTTCAACGGGGACCGGCAATAACCGTCCATCAGGCAGCTTGGTTAAAATAAAGCCTTCGGTCGGTAACGACGACAAACCATTTTGCCCGCCTGCATATTTTTCAATGGCCGCCACTAAAATCGGCAATAAATTGATTTTTTCACCTTGAATGGAAATACCCAATTCAATATTGAACCATTTTTGCCCAGGGCTTTCAAACAGTTGGGTATACCATTCCACTTGTGCTTCATCAACCACTTGATATGGATAATCTTGACTGATACTCACTTGCCAATTAAGGGTGCGACACTTAGGCAATTCATGTAAATTAAATGCTAACCAACTATCGGCATCATGCTCGGCGTTCAAAATAAACAATGCTTTCTTGGCATCTTGTTTCGAGACTTGAATACTGGCAAAATCACCAATCGGTTTTAAACCCATGTTCGCTAACTGCACCAAGACCGCTTGTTCAACCACAAAATCCCGTTCGATCGCAAATTGTTTCAAATCATGACGCACGCGTACCAACGGTTCGGGATCAAGTGCGGATACCGTAATGCCGTGATAATTAAAGCCACAGGCTAAGACTGGAATTTTTACCGATAAATTGGCTTTACTATCAAAAGGATTCGGCAGAAATACATTCGTAAGCGATAAAGCCAAATGCGGCACCATCAGCGCTTCTAAATTGAAGGTTTTTTTAACTTTTGGCGCCGGTAGCGCAATGGCCGATTTACCTAAAGCCGCATTCAACACTTTAATTTGACTATCTGTCATCGGTGGCGCACTCAATAAACGCGCAATGACATCAGGCGATACAGTGCTGTTGACGATACCGACCGTCCAACTTTGTGGATCGATATACCACAGAGGTTTCAGCGCGAGCGTACTGCAATTACCACCCGACACATGACAAATCAATTGCTTATAGCCAGGTTGAGCCGTGACCCATTCTAGATTAGCCGTGCGTGCTGGCCCCTGCTGCAGCACCGGATGGGCAATATTTTGCCAGTGGCAACGCACCGTGGCAATTAACTCGGGCAAAATTTGATGGCCTAGTTCGCCTTGCAATACGATACACGCCGAGCCTTTAGCGCTCACGTGTTGTTGCGAGGCAATTGTCAACCAATGCCACAGCGTTTGATCCGCTACAGTCAAACGGTCAACATAAGCACTAAAATCGTTGGGATTAAGTGACAACCACGGTGTAGTACCGGGCACTTGAAATAATACATTGACTTGTAAAACAGCCAGCGCTCCTTGCTGGACTAACGATAAGATATACGTGCACTGCGAACCGATTGATGACATAAACACTTAACCCTAACAGATGACTATCATTTTTATTTCAGCTTATAGCCAAGAGGCAAAGGTAATCGCTGAGGTAAGTCCACCGACTAGTGTAGCATAAAACGTACGGTGATAGGTTGATGAGCCAAATACGTGCATTAAAGTTTAGCGAGTGCCACAAATGCCTTAATTAAGCTTGTTGGGTATTTATCTTTGTGAATCACTCGCAAGAAATTACGCTTGATCGGCCCGGCCGGTAAATTAATTTCTACCACCCGCTGCTCGATCAATGCTCTTTGTAGGGTATAGCGCGAAGCACAGCCAAGATAATCGCCCGTTTCGACTAAATATTTGATCGCGCGCGTGCTACCTACTTCTAAACAAATATTGCTAAGGTGCACGTATTTCTCTAGTGTCTCGCGCGTCCCCGAACCGGATTCCCGTACAACCCAAGCCACTTGCTCAATTTCAGCCAGACTAACGTTAGCTTGCTTCGCTAACGGATGCTGAGTCGCTGCAAATATCGCTAACGTATCTTCACCCCAGTTATGGGCAACGAGATTTTTGGAAGAACAGTCACTTTCGATAAAGCCAATATCCAAAGAAAATTTTTCCAACTCTTGGATAATGGTTTTGCTATTTGCCACCGTTTGAATTAATTTGACCTGTGGATGCACTTTCATGAACTGCGCGATAAATACCGGCATCACGTAATTACCGATCGTCATACTGGTACCGATACGTAAAGTACCAGATAACTGGCTGCTCGACTGACTAAAGGTGTGCTCGAGTAACTGAAGCTGGTCGATTAATGCTATCGCCTTGGGGTACAACTGCAAACCATTATCATTTAATACCAGCTTTTTACCGACGCGATCAAATAATGGCTGCACCAATTGCGCCTCTAATTCACTCAACGCCATACTGGCCGCTGGTTGCGATAGAAATACGGCGGCCGCCCCACGACTTAAGTTTTCACCGCGCGCCACGGCGACAAATAATTTTAATTGTTTAAACGTAATGTTCATATTTGAATTTAATATAAGCAATATAAAAAAATTAGATTTTAATTATATATAAGTAATGACTAGAATGACACCATCAGTTAATAATAAAGAGCAAGCTCATGACAATGACAATGACAGAAAAACAAATGAACACATTAATTGCAGCATTAAAAGAAATCGGCGCACGCTATATTGAAGCGCACCCTAAACCAGCCAAACATTGGTTTTTCTCAGGTTGTCATACATTATTTTATACTCATCATAATCAAACTAGTGCTAAAAAATTAACAGGCTTAAAGGACTTATTGACTGAACAAGATTTACTTAATCAGATGGTTACTTTATATAACGACATACAAAAATCAGCGCATTTATTGCCTGAGATCCATGCTTGTTTACGTGCACACATGCCTGAACTTGACACCCGCACTAAAGAAGTAGAATCAGAATTAGATTATGCTAATCCAGCCGGTGGTGAATATACCAACTGGGGTTTAGAATTACCGCATTATCAAAAATTAATAAACGGCTACGCTGAAAATCAGAGTTCTGTTGCTCAACAAAAGGTTAATGTGACTACTGAATTGCCCACCTCTACATTACCCGCATCTACTACCCTAGGGTTTTTATCGAGCTGCTATGCATTATTTTGCAATTTTACTTATTTAAGCGTTAATAGTAGACGTGAACTAGATATAGATAACGCAATGCTGTAGTGGGGTTTAGCCGTATTTTGATGTAGAACACATCCATCGTACAGGAACTCATCTGCGCACCCAACTTCAATGGCCGTGGCAACCCAGACACGATCATGATTAATAAGGGTTTGCCACGGGTGACGTAGTAATTCTCGCAATGACGGATCCTAGCAAATAATTTTTAACACCGCATCATTTAATGGCTATACCTATAAATAGCCATTAGTCGCGATTGAACACCAGCCCTACGAGGGGCAAGTCTTTAAGACCTGCCCTCACAGTTGATTTAAGATTGCAACACGGAAATGATATGCGGATGCGAACCACCAATGCCGGCCACTAACACATGTTGGCCCACCATCAGTTCTTGCGCACCTTGACTTTGGATGACACTGACATAACGATTAGCCGCAGATTGGCTCGAAATCGTCACGGTTTGAGCACGGAAACCTTGACGGTTAATCGTGGTGGTACCACTGTCTTGTTTCGCTAAGCGAATCATGTATTCAATGCCTTGCTGCGTGGTCATTTTATTGGAAATCGCATTGCCCGCAGCGCCACCGGCTAATGCGCCTGTCACACCCATCAAAAGATGCATCGTATCATTACCACCCACCATCGAACCGGCAATGCCACCTAAACCAGCCCCTGCCAAAGTGCCCAACGTATTATCACCTTTCACCGTAACGCCACGTTTAGACACAATCACCCCTTCAACCGCCGTTTGAATTTCACCAGCATCCGAGGCTTGTACCGTATCGGGCGAAATATTTGGCGCACAAGCGCTGAGTCCACCACTAACCAGCGCCATCAAGATACAACTCAACAATATTTTTTTATTCATAGAAATTTCTCAAAATTATAAATGACTACTTAGTGTTAACGGGCACTACGGTCGAAACATCCGTCACCGCCTGTTGTAACTGCGCTTGCGTCGTTTGACCTGGAATGAAGCGGAATTCCACTTTACCCGCGGTATCGCTTAAAACGACAAAGCCTGGCGTGCCTGGCAAGCCCAATTGTTGCGCTAACTGACCAGTCGATTGCAATTCTTTGCTAATATCGGGGCTATTCATTACCGCTTGCATTTTATTGACATCTAAACCCACACTTTTGGCAATATCCAAAATCTGTTGATCGGTTAAACGACCTTCACTCTTCATCAACGCCCGATGGAAAGCCTGATACTTACCTTGTTTATTGGCCGCTAAGGCGGCACGTGAAGCAAATTCCGATTCTGGTCCAAAAATGGGCATTTCTTTATAGACAACGCGGACATTTTTATTCGCCAGTATTAACGCGTCCAAAGCTGGCACCATCGCTTTACAATGGGGACATTGATAATCAAAGAATTCCACTACCGTGACTTTAGCCAAGGCATTACCCGCCACCGGACTCATCGGATCATGCGCTAATAATTGCACATTGGCGGGAATGACTTTTGAAGCTTTGTCTAAAATATCTTGTTGTTGCTTGGCTTGCAATTTTTGACTCATTTCGATCAAAATATCAGGATTTGCCACTAAATATGCGTGAATTTCTTGATCGATCTGTACTTTTTGAGCCGCCGTCAACGGCGCTAACGGGGCTGGCGCTGCAACAGGCGCTGACACTGGCATAGACTTCATCGGCATTACCGAGGCTTGATCGGCCATCGCGCTGACACTCACCATCATACTGGCAGCCACGATTAGCCGACTTAATAATTTCAATTGACGCATGAACACTCACCTATAGTAAATTAATGGGGGGGTTAATATTTGCAAGTTACTGATCTCGAATTATAAGACATATCCACGCAAATTACTTTAGCTTTGGGCGAACTGTTATAATTGTCGACTGGTATTTTTTTCACGTATCTTACTCACTTAACCACCAATTAGATCACTATGGATGCCTCTCACCTGCTTCACCAATTAAACGACCGCCAACGCGAAGTGGTTAGCGCCAAGCCCACCCACATGCTCGTCTTAGCAGGGGCCGGCTCAGGCAAAACCCGTGTGCTGACCCATCGTATCGCGTGGCTAATGCAGGTCGAACACGCCTCTATGCATAACATTTTAGCGGTCACCTTCACCAATAAAGCCGCTGCTGAAATGCGTCATCGGATCAGCAATATCTTACAACAACCCGCCACCGGTATGTGGATCGGCACTTTTCATAGCTTAGCGCATCGTTTACTGCGCACCCATTGGCAAGAAGCCAATTTAAGCCAAAATTTCCAGATCATCGATTCAGATGATCAGTTGCGGATGATCAAACGGATCATCGCCGCGATGAATCTGGACGATAAACAATGGCCAGCACGCAGCGCTCAAGCTTTTATCAATGCTAAAAAAGATGAGGGCTTAAGGCCAAGGCACCTAGAAGGACACAAACTCGATTTTAGCGCCACCATGCATTTGAAGGTTTATATCGCCTACGAACAAGCCTGTCAACAAAGTGGCTTGGTGGATTTCGCTGAATTATTATTACGCGCTTATGAATTATGGCACCAAGCACCCGAAGTCTTAGCCCATTATCAGCGTCGCTTTGCCCATATTTTAGTTGATGAATTTCAAGATACCAATGCTATTCAATATGCGTGGTTAAAAATGATGATCAATGGTGATAACCACATGATCATCGTCGGCGATGACGATCAATCGATTTATGGCTGGCGCGGCGCTAAAATTGAAAATATTCAACGCTTCACCACCGACTTTGCTAACACCCAAACTATTTGCCTCGAACAAAACTATCGCTCCACCGGTAATATACTCGCCGCCGCCAATGCACTCATTTCGAACAACGATGGCCGCTTGGGTAAAAACCTCTGGACCGAAGTGGGTCATGGTGCACCCATTTCGGTTTATGCCGCATTTAATGATTTAGAAGAAGCACGCTTCATCGTCGAGAAAATTAAAGCTTGGCTATCGGAAGGAGGGGACCGTTCCGAGTGCGCGGTGCTCTATCGCTCTAATGCCCAATCACGCGTAATCGAAGAAGCCTTCATTCAAGGGGGGGTGCCTTATCGCATCTATGGTGGCCTGCGTTTCTTTGATCGCGCCGAAATTCGTGATGTGCTAGCGTATCTACGCCTTATCTCCAATCCCGATGATGATGCCGCCTTTGAACGGGTGATCAATACCCCAACGCGTGGTATTGGCGATGCGACCTTGGTGCAATTACGTGACTTGGCAAAAGAGAAATCTATTCCCTTATGGCAAGCGGCTTTTGAATTAATTCATCAAAAGTTATTGACCACTCGCGCCAATGGCGCTTTACACGCTTTTTTGCAATTGATCGATGACTTGCAACATGAAACAGCTAACGTCACATTAAGCGTCATGACTGAGCGAGTCATTCAAGTCAGTGGCTTGATTCTTTATTATCAGCAAAAAGACAAGGGTGAAAAGGGCCTCGCCCGCTTAGAAAACATGCAAGAATTGGTCAATGCTACCGCCGAATACCAAGTTCCGCCCGAAGAAGATTTACCTCCGCTGCAAGCCTTTTTAAGTCATGCCGCACTCGAATCTGGCGTCGAGCAAGCCGACGAATCCCAAGCGGCGGTGCAATTAATGACGCTACACTCGGCTAAGGGCTTGGAATTTCCACTGGTATTTTTAAGTGGCTTGGAAGAAGGTTTGTTCCCGCACAATCGTGTCATCGATGATCCTACCGGACTCGAAGAAGAACGACGTTTGTGTTATGTCGGCATCACCCGCGCCATGAAAAAATTGTATATCACTCATGCCGAATCGCGTCGCTTACATGGGGTCACCGTGCCGCATATCGCCTCGCGCTTCTTAAAAGAATTGCCAGTAGATACGCTCGAAAACATCACGCCTAAAGCTAATTTTAGCCGACCCACCAGTCATAGTAGTCATAACAATAACAGCGGCAATGGCCAAACGGGCGCTTATAGCTTAGCCCCTTTGCCAGCTAGCTGGCAAAAAAACTTAAGCAATGACCTTGGCATGGCGATCGGTAATTCTGTACGACACCCAAGCTTTGGCGAAGGCAGCATAATCAATTTTGAAGGCAGTGGTGATCACGCACGCATTCAAGTGCACTTTAAAAAAACCGGTAGTAAATGGTTAGTCGCCGCCTACGCCAAATTGGAGCTAATATAATGTTAGCAAATGTCGAAACCAATATTAAACCCGCTTACGATGCAGAAATCACCCAGATTGCTACCTATGTCTTAAATTATACTATTGATAGTGAATTGGCTTATGAAACGGCTCGACTATGCTTAATGGATACCTTAGGTTGTGGCATGCTAGCCTTAGGTTTTCCTGAATGCACGAAGTTATTAGGGCCAGTGGTACCAGGCACCCAGGTGCCCAATGGTACCCCAGTGCCTGGTACCTCGTTTAGTTTAGACCCCATCAAAGCCGCTTTTGATATCGGCGCAATGATTCGCTGGTTGGATTTTAATGACACGTGGCTAGCAGCCGAATGGGGTCATCCCTCGGATAATTTGGGCGGTATTTTAGCCATTGCCTCATTCATCAGCAATCAACGCTTAAGCTGCGGGAAAACTCCCTTGATCATGCGCGATGTATTGACGGCAATGATTATGAGTCATGAAATTCAAGGGGTCCTCGCACTCGACAATAGTTTTAACAGAGTCGGACTCGACCATGTCATTTTAGTAAAAATTGCCTCGGTCGCGGTGGTCACTAAATTACTCGGTGGGGATTTAGACACTATTCAACGGGCGCTCTCGCTAGCCTTTGTCGATGGCCAAGCCTTACGCACTTATCGCCATACCCCTAATGCCGGTTCACGAAAATCCTGGGCAGCGGGCGATGCCACGTCTCGCGCCGTTAGCTTAAGCTTGATGGCGATCAAGGGTGAAATGGGTTATCCGAGTGCCTTAAGCGCTAAGACCTGGGGCTTTTACGATGTCAGCTTTAAGGGCCAAAAGTTTAGCATGCAGCGACCGTATGGCAGTTATGTGATGGAACATATTTTATTTAAATTATCTTTTCCAGCCGAATTTCATGCCCAAACCGCTGTCGAATGTGCCGTTCTTTTACACCCTCATGTTTTCGAGCGATTAAGTGATATCGAAAAAATCGTCTTAACCACCCATGAAAGTGCCATTCGCATCATCAGCAAAACCGGTGAATTGCATAATCCGGCCGATCGCGATCACTGCTTGCAATACATGGTCGCCATCCCCTTAATCAAAGGCACGCTAACGGCCGAAGATTATGAACAAGCTGTCGCTGCGGATCCTAGAATCGATCTATTACGCGATAAAATGGTGGTCGAAGAAGATTTAACTTACAGCCTTGATTATCACGATCCTGCTAAACGCTCGATCGCTAATGCGATCCAAATCTTTTTTAAAGATGGCACGCACACCGATAAAATCAGTATCGAATACCCCATTGGTCACAAACGACGTCGCCACGAAGGCATTCCGGTATTATTAACAAAATTTAGCCATGCGTTGGCAGCGCGCTTCCCCAAAGGACAAACAACTCGAATTCAAACCGCGTGCCAAGAGCAGTATCATTTTGAAAATTTATCGGTCGTTGATTTTATGAACTTGTGGCGAATTTAATTAAAAAACAGCCGTTATTGAGAGGATTACGTCGTAATCCGTGGCAAACCAGTACTAAGCACAACCGTATCTGGGTGGGTTGCCATGTTACACTCTTTCTAATGACGCGTAGTTTGATCCAGCGGCAATCCAGGAATTTATTATGGTAGATGTAAACGTTATAGCCGATACAGATCTTGAAGAAAGCGAAGAAATATTAACCCTACCCATCGAGGCGATTGGCGAACGGCTCGATAAAACCTTGGCACAATTATTACCACAGTATTCACGCGGCAATATTCAAGAATTTTTAAAAGACGGTCAAATCTTAATCGATGGAAAAATCGCCATCGGCAAATCAGCGGTCAAAGGCCATGAACAAGTATCATTGAATTTGCTACCCGAAACCGATCAAACCGAATGGCTGCCGGAGAATATTCCGCTCGATATCATTTACGAAGATGATCATGTGTTAGTGATCAATAAACCCATTGATATGGTCGTTCATCCTGCAGCCGGTAATTGGACCGGCACTTTAGTCAATGGCTTGTTATACCATTATCCTGCTTTAAATCATTTACCGCGTGCCGGCATCGTGCATCGCTTAGATAAAGATACTTCTGGCTTATTAGTCGTCGCTAAGACGCTATTAGCTCATCATTCTTTGGTCAAGCAATTACAAACCCGCACTGCGAAGAGGCAATATTGTGCCCTAGTCTATGGTGAAGTGATTTGCGGCACGACAGTCAATGCCCCCTTAGGTCGAAGCCCCCATGATCGGCAAAAAATTGCCATCGTCAATCACGGTAAAGAAGCGATCACCCATTACCGGGTGCGTGAACGCTTTCAAAACTTTACGCTCGTTAAAGTGGTCTTGGAAACTGGTCGTACTCATCAGATTCGGGTTCATTTAACGGCGGAAAATCATCCGCTGGTCGGTGATCAAACCTACGGTCATGGTTTGCGTTTACCCAAAGGCGCCAGTGAAGAATTAAAAATCATGCTAAAAAGCTATACTCATCAAGCACTGCATGCCGAACGCTTAGCGTTTATTCATCCGTTCACTGAAAAAATGGTTCGCTTCAAAGCGCCTTTACCGGCCGATTTTCAAGCACTGGTAACGTTATTGCAGGAAGAAAATTTAAGCACTGCGGTGGATGACGAAGATGAGTATTATTGGGATTAATTCAGACGACGGCTTGATCTAGGGTATCGGTAATACATTTATTAATACTCAAGTGCTGCTGTTCAGCGGCAATGGCAATGCGACGATGCAACTCAGGCCCTAAACGCACCAGCAATTCTCGGTGAAAACCCACTATAACCCGCACTGCTATCAGTTTTAATAGTCAAAAGTCTACGAAATGAAAATCTTTAAAGTGCCGCAGCATCTGGGCTAGAGGCTTCGCCGAGAATTGCTGGCTTTCA
>CANCKG010000007.1 GCA_947378515.1 Gammaproteobacteria bacterium
GATGTGGTGGATATTCCAATCGCTGAAATTACCCGCCAATATGTCAGTTATGTCGAATTGATGAAAACTTTTCGTCTAGAATTGGCGGCGGATTATTTAGTGATGGCGGCGATGCTGGCGGAAATCAAATCACGGATGCTGTTGCCACGGCCCATCGATGCCTTAGGTGCCGAAGATGATCCACGCGCTGAATTGATTCGGCGCTTGCAAGAATACGAGCAAATCAAAGTCGCCGCTGAAACACTGGATACCATGCCGCAATTAGGCCGCGATATTTTTATCGTGACTGCCGAGACACCTGATATCACAGCGCCTAAACTCTTACCACACGTAGAACTTGCTGATTTACTCTCGGCGTTAAGTGATGTCTTGCAACGCTGTCAATTGCGTACGCACCATCAAGTGCGTTTCGAAGCGATTAATATTCGCGAACGCATGACGGCGATTTTAGCGCGTCTGCAAGACACGCAATTATTTTTATTCACCGATTGCTTTACGTTGACCGAAGGTCGAGCAGGCTTAGTCGCTAGTTTCATCGCTGTGTTAGAATTACTCAAACAAAGTTTGATTAAAATTGATCAACGCGAAGTCTTCGCACCGATCTACATCTCTCAGATGACAGAAGACAGATGACAGAGGGCAGATGACAGAAAACAGATGACAGAGGGCAGATGACAGATGACAGATGACAGAGGGCAGATGGATGAAATTGACAAACAAAACTTTTTTTCTGCCCTCTATACCGCTCGCCATTCAAGATGCGAGGTTTGTGATTTAACGTGTGCCTATGGCGATGGATATATCTCTATTTTAGATATATACCCATCGCACCGGAAGATGCGATGGGTATATCATGTTTGACCCTCAAGATTTTTTAAAACATGCCACGACAGCGCCTGGCATTTATCAAATGCTCGATGCCACCGGTACCATCATTTATGTCGGCAAAGCGAAAAATTTAAAAAAACGGCTTGCCAGTTATTTTCGGGTATCTGTGGATAGCGTTAAAACCGCGGCTCTGGTCAAAAAAATTGCTGATATTCGCTTAATTGCCACGCTGAATGAAAATGAAGCCTTATTACTCGAAAGCCATTTAATTAAACAGTATCGACCCCGTTACAATATTCTCTTCAAAGACGATAAAAGTTTTCCTTATCTACACTTGACCGACCACCCTTACCCACGCTTGAGCTTAATTCGCAGCAGCCAAAAACCGCCGGGTAAGTATTTCGGTCCTTATGCCAGTGCTGACAGTGTGCGGGAAGCACTCGATTTATTGCAAAAATTGTTTTTAATCCGGCCATGCTCGGATAGTTTTTTTAACCATCGTTCCAGACCGTGTTTACAACATGCCATCAAACGCTGTTCGGCTCCTTGTGTTGGCTTAATCAGTTATGAACACTATCAAACCGATATTGCCAATGCCATTGCTTTCTTGCAAGGTCATAGCCAAGCCTTGATCCAAACGCTGGTCGAAAAAATGCAGCAAGCGGCGATCCAAAGGCATTATGAACAAGCGGCTTTTTATCGTGATCAAATCCAATTACTGCATCAATTGGATAAAGACCAACACAGCCACGGCGGTCATGCCGATATCTTTGCGATCGTCAACGATGCCAGCCACTTAGCCATTCAAGTAATGCATGTGCGCCGCGGCAAAATCAGCGGTAATCACCGTTATTTTCCAGCGAATGCGCAACAGCAAGGCGGCGCGACGGTACTCGAAAGTTTCATCGCTCAGTTTTACCTGAACCAACCGGAACGAGAAATTCCGCGAGAAATCATCGTTAATCTTAGCTTACCTGAACAAGCGTGGTTGAGTTCCGCATTGGCCGATACAGCTAAACACGCGGTAAAAATAACCTCTAGTGTCAAAGAACAGCGTTTAGCTTGGTTACACTTAGCCATCGATAATGCCAAGCTGGCACTCACCAGCCATGTCGCCAGCAAACACATGATGCAGCAACGCTTTTCTGCGCTTTCTGACACATTGAAACTGCCAGTGAAAGAAGCTTGGCGTCTCGAATGCTTCGATATCAGTCACAGTTTGGGGGAAGCGACGGTCGCCTCGTGCGTGGTCTTCGATGAACATGGCCCATTAAAATCCGCTTATCGTATTTTCAACATCAAAGGAATCACGCCTGGAGATGATTTAGCCGCGATGGCTCAAGTCATGCGCCGGCGTTATAGCCGCTTGAAAGCAGATAACTGTGCCTTACCCGATATTATTCTCATCGATGGTGGCAAAGGGCAATTAAATGCTGCTAAGACTATTCTGACTGAATTAGCATTATCTGATGTGCTAGTTATCGGTATCGCCAAAGGTGAAGGCCGTAAACCCGGTTTAGAAACCCTGTGGATCAATGATGATCAAACAGCCTTGCAATTACCGTACCATTCACCGGCCTTGCATCTATTACAACATATCCGCGATGAAGCTCATCGCTTTGCCATTTCGAAACATCGCGCTAAACGGCAAAAAACTCGCCAAGTATCTACCCTGGAACATATCGAAGGTTTGGGTCCTCAAAAACGTCAAGACTTGTTAAATTTTTTCGGTGGCTTAATTGAACTTAAAAAAGCCAGCGTCAAAGAATTACAAAAAGTGACTGGCGTTGGCCCTAAAATGGCTGAAAAAATAAGTGACTGTTTGAAAGCGATGGCTTGACAATAGCTGAAATAATAATTAGTCTTTAAACAAGATGTTAACAGTAAGAGGCATTAAAGAGGCATTATATGACACGTACAATGACAGTTGATGTAGGTGGCGAGTTAAGGCATTACGTAGAATCACTGGTCGACTCTGGCCATTACAAAAGCACTAGTGACGTATTAAAAGATTCTCTTCGTCTATTGCGTGAAACACAATCCATCTCAAAAATAGAACATTTACGACAATTAATAGAAGAGGGTGAAGCCAGTGGTGAACCATTGCTTTGGACTGCTGATTCGTTTCTAAAAACCGTAGCATAAATCTCGAATGACCCGGAATAAAATATATTGACTTTATCCTAAAGCTATTCGGGATCTTGAATTGATCCATTCTTACAGCTTAAAAGAATTTGGGTTGAGCCAAGCCGAGCGTTATATTAGAGAAATAGACAACTGTTTTCAAAAAACGGCTAATAATCCAGTGATTTCTCGGTCGTGTGCGCACATTAATACTGACTTGAGAGCTGTTAATGTTGCTTCACACGTTATTTTCTTTAAAATAACGATCGATGGAATTGTGATAATTCGTGTTTTACATAAAATGATGGATTTTATTCAACATTTTAAAAAAAATAAAAAATTATCTGCAATTGAAATAAATGACGATCCAACGGCTCCACTTACTGAGGATGAATGGTAATTTAATCTTATTATTTCGTCGCCACGGTCACCGGTTCAAATAATTCGACATGATTCGGTTTTAACATCCCGGTTGCAAAACCTGCCATCAACAATAAAAATAATAGCACCGATAAGCCGATGCGCCAGGTTAAAGCTTTGAGCATTCGGGTCGAATCGACTCTATCGTGCATTAAGTAATATAAACCTGAGCCCAAGCAAAATAAAATGATGAGGATAAAGAGTATAATAACGGCTTTAGCAATCATGAATGAATCATCTCTTAAGATACTATGTTATGACTTACAAATGTCACGCGAAATTTTGGCCGAGCCTGGTGATGGCACTCATTCTAGCGCTTTTTTTACAATTAAGCAGCTGGCAATGGCATCGTTATCACGAAAAACTGCAATTACAAACCACGTATCAAGCAGCCTTAACTGCTCCTGAAATATCTCTGAATGCGGCGTTAGTGCTGTTTTCCACAAAGTCGATTACGCCATTTATCGCTATCAAACTGAAGGGCCATTATGATACCGATAAACAAATCGTCTTAGATAATCGCAGTCAAGCTGGTCACCCAGGCTATGAAATCTATACACCCTTTGTGTTAGACGACACTCCTAACAAAGCGATTTTAATCAATCGCGGCTTTATCCCACTCGGCCATGGCTGGAAAGATATCCCCGATTTGACAGTCACCACTGAATCCATCCAGCTAAATGGTTTTTTAACGCTTGCGGCCAAGAATTTTATTTTAGGGCCAGAAATTGAACATACTCTCAATGCTTGGCCACTACGCTTGGCACGCATCGATTTCCCTTTGCTAAAAAGCTATTACCCTTATTTTCTGGTGCCTTATGTGGTGTTATTAAAGCCACAGCAAATTGGTAGTTACCTGTGCCAATGGTCATTCCCCGCTTTATTTGCCGAACGCAGCTTAGGCTATACTTTTCAATGGCTAGCTTTAGCCTTGGCTACCATCGTCCTGTGGACCATTATCAGTTTTAAAAAAGAGCGTCGCCCCCATGAATAAAAAAAATATCATTACCTTTTTGTTAGTCGTAGTGTTTTTCGCCATTCCCATTATCGGTGCCTGGTGGGTCTTTAGCCATCACAGTCATTTACCATTGAAAACCTTGAATCACGGTACGTTAATCAATCCACCCATCGCTATTCAACCCTTGAATTTAACGGCAGACAAAGCTTTCGACCCTAAAGTCTGGCAACAGCATTGGGTATTGCTCTATATTAATCCGAGTGACACTTGTGCACATGCCTGCCAGCAAAATCTGTATTACCTGCGTCAAATACGCGCGGCGCTTGGTAAAAATCAAGACCAAGTGGTACGCGTTTATGTGAGTTTTGCCATTGCCACACCGACCCAAGATTTACTCAACAAAGCTTTCGCTGGCACTAAAGGCTTCACCATAACCCCAACAGAGTTGGCGCGTTTTTTAAAAGGCCAAGATTTTAGTGCTGCCACGCTTAAAGACGGTCAATTATTGATCGTTGATCCCAATGGTTGGGTGATGATGCGTTATCCAGTAGATTTCAAAGCCAAAGATGTCTTGGATGATATGAACCGTTTGTTGAGTGTAAATTAAGTTCGTAGCTATTGACCACGTTCTTCATGGTTAGGTTAAGTGTAGGTTAACCGCACTTTACGGGATGGGGGATTATTAAGGGGCCTTTCGCGGGAAAAAACATGTTTTTTCCCGCGAAAGGCCAAGAGCAATGATGCTCTTGGCAGTAGCCATCCTTGGATGTAAGTCCAGCCTAGCCTTCCATGGCTAGTCGTTCACCGGCAAAAAGCAGTACTTTTTGAATTCTCGGCTCACCCCCGCGTGTAGGTGCTAAACAGCGAATTAAATCCATAAAGCTTGAATAGGAACAGCCCAGCAAGAAAGTCTCCGGCCTTTAGGCCGGAGTGTTTTAGACTTGGAAGAGGTGTGCAAATCGAACAAGTCCGCACCTTGTGAAACCTTAGGCGTAGGCCGAGGTGCGGTGCTCCTACCGCCCTGAAGGGTGGGGTTTCAAACCAGCTAAGGAATTTGGATGACAGATAGTTTTGATGTGCAGGTCCATAAACATGACTATTAAAAGTACCATGACAGCAAAAACCTTAACGGCGATCGAGCGCTTGACTGGTGTTAAATTAACGCTGGGCAAGTTATTGTGGGCAATCCGCCAAGCCGATGCTTTATCACAAGTCGCCTTTGCCTGTAAGCTTAACGTCAGTAAACAACACTTATGTGATATTGAGCATCAGCGTAAAATGCTTAGTCCTAAACTAGCCGCCAGTTATGCAGAATTACTTGGCTATTCAAGAGAACAATTTATTCGCTTAGCGGTGCAAGATCAATTGGATCGCTTGGGTCGCGATGAATTAAATGTTCAAGTAGAGATTGAAACCACAACCCCGCCGCTCTTTAGTCATAAAGCGACAGACATTTTGACCAAGACTCACAAAGTATCCATCGCCGAAGATCATCGTCATTAAACACTTCACACCGCCAATTTGGCGCGTCAAGCAGCTCCGCCCATCGCGATTTCATGCTAAACTATGCGGTCATTTAGCTATTATTTAAATAGCCAAGACCTAATTGCTTAGAGGCTGATATGCCGTTCAAATTTATCCGTAAACTGGTTGGTTCTCGTAATGAGCGTTTTTTAAAACAATTACGTAAAAAAATCGCCCAAATTAATGCCTTAGAACCGCAATGGTTGTTATTGACCGATGCGCAATTGCAAGCCAAAACCGCTGAATTCAAAGAGCGGTTTAACAAAGGCGAAACGTTAAACCATTTATTACCCGAAGCTTTTGCCACTGTCCGTGAAACATCACGGCGGGTGATGAACATGCGCCACTTTGATACTCAATTAATCGGAGGCATGGTGTTACACCTTGGCAAAATCGCGGAAATGCGCACCGGTGAAGGCAAAACCTTAATGGCCACGCTCGCAGCTTACCTCAATGCTATCAGTGGTTTGGGCGTTCATGTGATTACGGTGAATGATTATCTAGCCAAACGTGATGCTGATTGGATGGCACCCATTTTCCATTTTTTAGGAATGACCATCGGCGTCGTCGTGTCGCAAATGGATCAAGCGGCGAAAAAACTCGCTTATCACTGCGATATCACTTATGGCACCAATAATGAATACGGTTTTGATTATTTACGCGACAATATGGCGTTTTCGCAAGAAGATTGCGTCCAACGCATCCTTAACTTTGCCATTGTTGATGAAGTCGATTCTATTCTCATTGACGAAGCACGGACTCCGTTGATTATTTCGGGGGCTGCCGAAGACAGTTCTGAAATGTATGCCTGCATCGATAAACTGGTGCCACATTTGACCAGGCAACGCGATAAAGACGGCCCAGGAGATTTTTCTGTCGATGAAAAGAGCCATCAAGTTTTTTTAACTGAAGATGGCCATGTCAAAGTTGAACAATTACTGCTGGATGCGGAATTACTTCCCGCCAATGAAAGTTTATATGCCGCGCACAATATTCGCTTAATGCATCACATCAATGCCGCTTTAAAAGCCTATCATTTATTTCAAAACAATGTTGCCTATATTGTCCAAAATAATGAAGTGGTGATTGTCGATGAACACACCGGTCGCACTATGCCGGGCCGCCGCTGGTCCGATGGCATCCATCAAGCAGTCGAAGCCAAAGAAAGGGTTCGTATTCAACAAGAAACCCAAACACTAGCGTCGATCACTTTTCAAAATTATTTTAGGCTTTATCAAAAACTCGCTGGCATGACGGGAACGGCAGATACCGAAGCCTACGAATTTCAGCAAATTTACAATCTTGAAGTCGTCGTCATCCCTGCCAATAAAACCATTAAACGCAGCGATTTAACCGACAAAATTTACCTTTCTCAAGCTGAAAAATATCAAGCGATTATTCAAGAAGTGAAAGCCTGTAGCGCTATCAATGCGCCAGTCTTAGTTGGTACCGCCTCCATTGAAGCATCGGAATTATTGTCGCCGTTGTTAACCCAAGCGGGCATTAGCCATCAAGTCTTGAATGCTAAATTTCATGAACGCGAAGCCGATATTATCGCCCAGGCAGGGCGCCCTGGCGCTGTCACCATTGCCACGAACATGGCGGGCCGCGGTACCGATATCGTCTTGGGTGGCAATCCTGAAGTGGAAGTCGCTGCCTTAGAGAATCCAGACGAGACCCAAATCGCGGAAATCCGTGCCGCGTGGAAAGCCCGTCATGAACAAGTGTTAGCAGCCGGCGGCTTACATATCATCGGCTCTGAACGGCATGAATCTCGCCGCATCGATAATCAATTACGCGGTCGGGCCGGTCGCCAGGGGGACCCAGGAAAGACGTTATTTTATTTGTCGCTGGACGATAATTTAATGCGGATTTTTGCTGGTGATTGGTTAAAACGCGCTATGCAACGCCTCGGTATGAAAGATGGCGAGGCGATCGAACATCGGATGGTCACCAAAGCCATCGAAAATGCTCAACGCAAAGTCGAAGGTCGCAATTTTGATGCTCGTAAACAATTACTCGAATTCGATGATGTCGCCAATGATCAGCGCAAAGTCATTTATGCGAAAAGAACTGAACTATTAGCCAGCAATGATGTGTCTAGCACCGTGGAAAATTTCCGAAACGATATTTTACGCAGTATTTATGAGCAATACATTCCCAAAGATAGCTTAGAAGAACAATGGCTAATTACTGATTTGCAATTAGCCCTACAAGAAGGCTTTGGTTTAACACTCCCGCTTGCCGAATGGCTCGAAGCTGATAGCCAACTCAATGAAGAGCGCTTATTCGATCGTCTTCAAGCTGAACTTAACGCTTTATTTGCTAGCAAACAAGCCGCTTTAGGCGAAGAATTGCTGCAACGCTTTGAAAAAAATATTTTACTGCAAGCGCTAGATTCACATTGGCGTGAACACTTAGCCTCGATGGACCATTTACGTCAAGGCATTCATTGGCGGGGCCTGGCGCAAAAAAATCCCAAACAAGAATATAAACGCGAATCCTTCGCCCTGTTCGCCAGCATGCTCGATAACATCAAGCGCGAAGTGACGCGCTTATTGTGCACCATGCAATTGCATAATTCTACCGAAGTTGATCAATTGGAACAGCAGCGTCGTGCCGCCTTGCCCCATGACTTGATGTTTAATCATGCCCCACAAGTTATCACTAGCCTGGAGCCGGAAGTAGCACCGCAGGCACTGCTGCAGACAGGCACGCCACGCATTAGTCGTAATGAACTTTGTCCTTGTGGCTCCAAGAAAAAATACAAACAGTGTCATGGCGCACTTCGCGCGAGTAATTAATATGTCGAAGCGTTATTTTGGAACCGATGGCATCCGTGGTCAAGTAGGCTCTGGCATTATCACGCCCGATTTTATTTTAAAATTGGGCTGGAGCGTTGGCACGGTGTTAAAGCGCTCTGATCCTAATGATGAACACACGGTAATTATCGGCAAAGACACCCGCATTTCCGGTTATTTATTTGAATCAGCCTTAGAAGCCGGCTTATCTTCGGCTGGCGTTCACGTGCGATTACTAGGGCCAATGCCCACGCCGGCAATTGCTTATTTAACCCGTGCTTTTCGAGCCGATATTGGTATTGTGATCAGTGCTTCACATAACCCTTATTATGATAATGGTATTAAGTTTTTTTCTAGAGCGGGTCTTAAAATCGACGATGCCATGGAACTGGCCATCGAAGCGATGATGGATGAACCTTTAAAAATGGTTGACTCCGCTTATCTTGGCAAAGCGGTACGAATTGACGATGCACCGGGGCGTTATATTGAATTTTGTAAAAGTACGTTTCCAAATTCCTTGAGTTTAAGCAAACTTAAAATGGTTTTGGATTGCGCCAATGGCGCCACTTACCATATCGCTCCCCATGTGTTTGAAGAATTGGGTGCCGAATTAAATATCATCAATAATTACCCCGATGGTTTCAATATCAACGAAGATTGTGGTTCGACTCGGCCCGAGCGGCTTTGTAAACTGGTGGTTGCTGAAGGGGCGGATTTAGGCATTGCTTTCGATGGTGATGGCGATCGGTTGATCATGGTTGATCATTTAGGTCATATCGTCGATGGCGATAGTTTGCTGTATATTATTGCCAAACACGCACACGAACAGAATCAATTACAAGGTGGGGTGGTTGGCACAGAAATGACCAATTTAGGGGTGGAGCACGCCTTTCAACAAGCGGGCATTCCCTTTATTCGTGCAAAAGTCGGTGATCGCCATGTCATGAGTATGTTAAAAGAACAAGGTTGGTTGATTGGCGGCGAAGGCTCTGGTCATTTAATTTGCTTAGATGCGACATCCACTGGCGATGGCATCGTCGCTGCTTTGAAAATATTAGCTGTTATCTGTGAAAACAATAAAACGCTTCACGAACTTCAGCAAGCTTTGCTAAAATTACCACAAACGTTGCTCAATATAAAAGTGTCTGAACCCAAAGTCGTCTTGCAAAACCTAGCGTTTCAAACGGCGATTAAGCAAACTGAACAAAGCTTAGGTGCCAATGGCCGTTTATTGGTTCGTGCCTCGGGTACCGAAGCGTTGATTCGCATCATGATCGAAGGTCACGATGCTGCGTTAAACCAACGCTTAGCCGAAAATTTAGCCGCTGTGATTCAATAAATGTTTCAAGGTCCTTTATGAAAAGTCGTTTTTGTCCTAGCCCTACGGGCTATATGCATCTTGGCAATGCTCGTACCGCATTATTTAACTATCTAGCTGCGTTAAAACACGATGGCTGTTTTTTACTTAGAATCGAAGATACCGATC
This sequence comes from Gammaproteobacteria bacterium, assembly GCA_947378515.1. GTDB lineage: Bacteria > Pseudomonadota > Gammaproteobacteria > CAISUE01 > CAISUE01 > CAISUE01. Next base: position 10,142 of record CANCKG010000007.1, read on the forward strand.
AAGCACGCTCGATGCACGAGTTAGCCGTTGCTTTGATGGCCGATTTGCATTGGTTAGGCATTTATTGGCAAGAAGGTCCGAACGTTGAAGGTTCTCATGGCCCTTATTGGCAATCGAAACGGCAAGCTATTTACGATGAATACTATCAAAAACTCGAACAATTAAACGCGGTGTATCCCTGTTTTTGTACCGATGCCGATTTGAGCTTGCAACGTAAAGTTCAACAAGCCGCCAACTTGCCACCGCGCTACAATGGTACGTGTCAACACTTATCCGCTGAACAAATCGCTGCTAAGCGTGCTTCTGGATTGAATCCCACGCTACGCTTTCGAGTCCCTGCTAAAGACACGGTACGTTTCGACGATTATGTTAAAGGCGTTCAAGAATTTCAAACCGCGATCATCGGTGATTTTATTATTCGCAGAGCCGATGGTACCGCGTCGTTTTTATTTTGTAATGCCATCGATGATGCCTTGATGGGCGTTAATTGCGCACTCAGAGGCGAAGATCACTTATCCAATACTCCCCGGCAATTGTTAATTTTGCAAGCTTTGAGCTTGCCCAGTCCGCATTATGGCCACATTTCTTTGATTTTAGGCGCCGATGGTGCGCCATTATCAAAACGTAATGGCAGCATGAGTATCGCCGATCTACGGACTATGGGTTATTTACCCGAAGCGGTGCGCAATTACTTGAGTCGCTTAGGACATTATTATGAAAACAATGCCTTGATGAGTGCCGTTGAATTAGCCGCCCAATTTGATTTTAGTCATTTAGGTACAGCGCCAGCGCGTTTTGATCAAGAACAATTAGTGCATTGGCAACGTGAAGCGGTATTGCGGTTAAATGCAGCAGATTTTTGGACTTGGTGTGAAGCATCCTGTGCAGCCATCGTACCGGTCAGCCAACGTGAAACTTTCATCAGTGCCATTCAAGGTAATGTGTTGTTTCCGAGTGAAGCGGCCGCTTGGGCTAGCATCTTTTTCACCCGCATGACGTGGCAAGATGACGTCGTCGCTCAATTGCAGTGCGAACATTTAGCTTATTGCCAAGCCGCTCACGCTTTGTTGCTGGATTATCATCAAGACTATTTTTCTGAAAGTGAATTCAAAGCCTTTATTCAAACCTTGGGTAATTGCTTACATATTAAAGCTAAGGCTTTGTACCATCCTTTACGTTTAGCTATTACCGGTGAAGCGCATGGACCGGACTTAGCGACGATTGCTAAACTCGTACCCTTAGGCGAAATGGCCCAGCGTTTCGCTCGGGTGATTGAATGACTACTCTCCAAAAACGCTTCATCGCGGGCGCTACGTGCCCTAAATGCTTGCTTGTCGATAAAATTGTCGTTTATCAACAAGATTCAATCGAATACTGTGAATGTGTTCGTTGTGGTCATAGCCAACAACAAGAACGTGATCCTAAACCGATGCACGCTAAAGTGGCGAGCCGTGAACATATTATCAAAGTGATAAGGCCGATAAAAAAAACGTAGGGGCGTAAGCTTGCC
>CANCKG010000008.1 GCA_947378515.1 Gammaproteobacteria bacterium
TGAAAACGCTCTAAATAGTGGGCGTTTCAGTTTTTTTCGTGCTTTTTTTGAGGTCACTGGACGATCTATTTATAACACCGCTGTTTTTTTTCAAGGTTTGGCGGCTACTATCCATGAGATGTATCAGATGATGACCATATGGTATAACACTAGCCATGCAGAAAAAGCGACTCAAACGCAATTACTTCAAGCCTATGATATAAGCTATACGCTTGAAAAAGACAATGCAGTAGGGCGTGTTTTAAAATTAAATCAAGTAAGTAAAGCTACAGAATTCACTGATTTACCCATACAAAAAGCACATGAAGTAGAAGAAAAACCTTTAAAACAAGAATTACTAGCAAAAAGCGTAGAATTATTACAGCTATGGCAAAAGCAAACGACCCTAGCTGCGACAGAACTGTTAGCGATGAAACAAAATGAATTTATTTTAACTTTAGCCTTGTGGCCCAATATTCATCATTTAGATTTTAGTAGTTTGTCGTTTAGTTTAATAGACCAATCCTTAGCTTTTCAGAAGTTTATCAAAGAATTACTCGATTGCAATCCTCAAATTACGCGTATCACAGTGCATAGTGACAATAGTGAGCTACTTAATCCGGCATTAAAGCGAACAATAGATTTGCATCAAGAATTGTATATGGCATGTGAAATACTCATTGATAAGACGAATACGCAATTGAGTGAGGAAAAACCGAAAATTCAAGCTTTTTATTTGAAAAAATTACCAGGGGTTATTGCTAGCCAACAGCGCGCAACTGCTAAAAAATTAACCTTTTTAGAGAGGCTAATTAGTCAACCCGTGGATGTTGAAAACAGACCGAATGCAGCGCCTGATGCGAGTAGTTTTTTTAGTAATGCATTTTTTGGCATAGCTTCTTATCTTGTTCAATCCTCACCCGCTGAGCCATCATCCACATGGGCTATGCTGCGAAGAGGAGCCGCATTAATGACTGACTCTCTTAATACATCCTTAAAAGCTATTCGTGAATTAACGTTTGCTTCTGACATACCATTACATACTTATCGTCTGCCAGGATTAAGAGGCGACGATGATTTTATGACTCAAACTGAAGAAATGCAGCGAATATTGGCTTTGTGGCGTGAATGGCAAACAATAAAAACATCTGCTATTCCTTTGGAAGAAAGAAATGAGCGGCGTGAAAAATTATTTTCTGAAATCTATAATTTTGGAGAAGAAAAATTACTTCCGTTATTTATGCCTGAAATTACTGAGCCAGAAGTGCCACGTGAAAAACAAAAAGCTTTATATACAAATAAGTATCATAAAACTGATGTGTATAAATTTTATGGTGACAGAGCTGAAGCTATCATAACCGATTATGAAGAAGCTGCGCGTATTCGTTCTGATGAAGAAATGGTTCAATGGCTTGAAAAAACCAAAGTTAATCCATCAGATATCGTACGTAAGGATAGGGTAGCAGCTAATAGAAATAATAACATGTCAAGATTAGAAGAAGAACAAAAAGTAAACAAAGCTAATCTAAATAAATCCTCAGAAGAAATAAAATTAACTTCTCTCGCACTTTCCGAATTAAAAGCAAAGTGGCTAAGAAATAAAGTTCTACGTGCGGAATTAAATGCACGAAAGGCTAATGGGGAACTTCCTTGTATTTCTCAGAGTATGTTACAGCCAAGCATGAGTGATGCTCAGCAAGGCATTAGTGATCAATCACGCAGTTTATCTGAAGGAAATGAGCCGATCGTAGCGTCGATCCCAACGTCACCTTAACCTGCACTAGCGCGGGTTCCCCGCGCGTAGGTGCTGAATAGTTACCAAATTTGTATCTATTCAGCACATTTACTACATTTTACGTAGAAGCTTGCTGGTAGCTCCTGTTGCTCTGGGGGATTGTTAAGGGGGAGAACCGCGATTCTCCCCCTTAACCTGCACTAGCGCGGGTTCCCCGCGCGTAGGTGCTAAATAGTTACCAAATTTTTTACTTAAAGCCAAAATAGGAGTTGTTTTCAATGGGTCTGGTTCCCTGTCTGATCAATCCTCAAGCAACTGCCTGTGTCACACTCACTTAGGGTTTCATGAACGAGAACCACGTTTAAGTTTAAGTGGTAACGTCATGACTATGATCTTTAGCGAGGAGTAAATACACCGCTGGGACCACAAAAAAGGTAAATAACGTGCCGATTGAAATACCAGTGGCAATTACCAAACCTAAATCAAAACGACTGGCAGCGCCGGCTCCGGTGGCGATTAACAAGGGTACGACGCCAAAGACCATCGCTGAAGTAGTCATTAAAATAGGCCTAAAACGCGTTGCAGCTGCTTCTAAAATAGCATCGCGTTTTTTGATGCCAGTTTTTTGAAGATCATTGGCAAATTGGACGATTAAAATCCCGTGTTTACTGATTAAACCGATCAGAGTTACTAAGCCTACTTCGGTATAGATATTCAAATTCGCTTTTCCAACTCCCAGACTGACAAATAACATCGCCCCACAGATCGACATCGGGACACTGACTAAGACGATGACAGGATCGCGGAAACTGTTGAATAAGGCCGATAATGCCAAATAAATAGTAATCATCGAAAAGATAAAGGTGATGATCAACGCTCCATTTTCTTGCATGAATTGCCGTGATTGAGATGCGTAGTTGATATTATAGCCATTGGGTAACAAAGGGGTGGCGATGCGTTTCAAAGTGGTTAAGGCAGTGCCCATACTGATGCCGGGGACGACCACGGCTGAAATAGTAGCTGAATTCAATTGTTGAAAATGATTGATCGATTCAGGTACGACGGTAGGCTGTAAGCTAATGATCGTTGACAGAGGCACCGACGCACCCGAACCGGTAGTGATATAGTAATTCAATACTTGATGGTAATTTAACCGATGATCGCGATCCATTTGCGGAATGATTTGATACGATCTACCGCTAAAATTAAAATAATCGATATAATTTTCACTTAACGCTGCACTCAGCGTCGAGCCAATTGCTTGCATTGTTAAACCTAATAACGCCGCTTTATCGCGATTGATTTTTAAAGTGACTTGTTGTTCGTCGATTTTTAAATCAGGATCCATGTAAGCAAATACCCCCGATGCTTGGGCTTTGGCTAAAATGGCTTGGGTGACGGTGTTTAATTCTTTGTAAGGTGCATTGGTAGTAATGTCAAATTGAATGGGTAAACCTGAACCCCCGCCTGGTAAAGAAGGTAGTTGAAATACCGCAATTTTGGCACCGGCAATTTGATTGATTTTTGCTTGTAATAGCGGTTGCAATTTATTGGTATTGAGTTTGCGTTGATCCCACGGCTTTAACACCATGCCGCTGATGCCAGTATTTAAGCCATTGTTACCATTGATCGCGAAAGAGTGATCCAGAACGCTCGGAAAGGTGTTAAAGACATGAAAAACCGCATGGGAGACGTCTTGTGTTTGGGCTAAGGCCGCATTAGGCGACAGGGCAATTTGGGTTACCATCAATCCTTGATCTTCTTGTGGAGCGAGTTCAGTTTGAGCGCTAATAAACAGAAAATAAATACTGGTAAGGACGATACAGGCAAAGCTGATCGTTACGGGTAAGAAATTAAAGGATTTTCGTAAACCGCGGTGATATTTATGCTCTAAGCGTTTAAAGAATCGATCGAAACTGCCTAAGATGAAATGTTTATCTAGCAATGGATCAACCGGCTTCAAAAAAGCTGCACACATCATTGGGGATAGTGTTAGCGCAATCAAAGCAGAAATAGTTACGGCTGACGCTAGCGTAAAAGCAAATTCGGTGAATAGCGAACCGGTTAAGCCACCCATAAACCCAATGGGGGCATAGACAGCTAGAAGGACAATGGTAATGGCGATAATCGGATTTAATAATTCCCTAGCCCCTAAGATGGCGGCTTCCAACGGGGCTTTGCCGAGTTCGATGTGGCGATGGACATTTTCTCCGACAATGATCGCATCATCAACCACTAAGCCAATGGCTAAAACTAACGATAAAAGGGTAAGCAAATTGATCGAATAACCCAGTATTAACATGCAAAAAAAAGTGCCGATGAGCGATAACGGAATCGCCACAAAGTTGATGATTAGGGCGCGAAACGAACCTAAAAAGAAAAAAATCACGATGGTTACGATCGCGAATGCTTCGATCAGTGACATGATCACATCATTGATCGAACTATTGACGTAATCTGAAGAGTCATAGACCATGCCTGCGGATAAGCCTTTGGGTAATTGGGCTTGAATGCTGGGGAATTCGTGTTTTATTTGATTGAGCACGGTTAATAAATTAGCCGAAGGCGTCAATAGAATGCCCATATAAACAGCATCGCGATTATCGAAACTGACGGTGTTGTTATAATTTTGCGAGCCTAAGTTAACGGTTGCGACATCACGCAAATAAATATTGGCATTATTGACTGTCGCAACCACTAATTTTTTAAATTGTTCGACCGTACGTAGCGAGGTGGTGGTGCTTAAATTAACGATAAAGGCATTGCTGTCCGTCCGTCCCACGGCAGAGAGGACATTGTTATTGCTTAATGCTTGTGATACCGTTCCCGCGCTTAAATTATATGCGGCTAATTTTACGGGATCTAACCAAGCGCGTAGGGCGTATTGACTGCCACCAACGATAGCCGCTTGCTGTACACCTGGGACAGCTTGCAGTTTGGGTTGCACTACCCGCGTTAAATAATCGGTGATTTCATTGGAGGTTAATTGTTTGCTGTAAAATCCAATGTACATGGCATCCAGTGTTTGACCGATAGACACAGTGATAACCGGATGTTGCGCATTGACTGGCAATTGGTTGAGCACAGCATTGACTTGACTATTGATTTGAGTAATAGCTTGATTGGGATCATAATTTAAGCGCAAATTGGCTGTAATCGTACTGGTGCCTTGATTACTGGTTGATGTTAAATAATCAATGCCATCGGCTTGAGCAATAGATCCCTCTAAAGGAGTGGTGATAAACGCGGCAATATCGGTGGGATTAGCTCCGGTATAATTGGTGGTAATGACAATTTGGGCGCTTTCGGTATAAGGGTATTGCAAAATTGGTAAGGAAAAAACGGCTTTCAAGCCCAAGGTTAAAACAATCAGGCTGATGACAATCGCCCATACCGGGCGCTTGATGAAGATATCGGTGAAGAACAACGTGTTATTGGGCATATTAACCTAAAGTGGTATTAACCCAGCCGCGAGTAAGGCTGTAAGCTTTAAAGATGTTAGCCCCGAGTAACACCCGGGGAACCGATAGAATATCAATGATCCGTTTTTTCAGCTGGACTAGCGGTCGCGGTGTCTGGTGGCAAAACACTATTGTTAATGATCGCTTTGCTATTGTTTTTTAATTTCACTTGACCTGAGGTCACGACCAAATCACCGGCTTTCAAACCTTTGACAATGGTGATTTGATCGCCACGTGTTTCACCGGTGGTGATAAACGTTTGTGCAGCGATATACAAGTCTTTGCCTGTGACAGGATCTTTTTCGGCACTCAGTTTCAACAAATAAACGATGGCGCCATAGGAGTTAAAACTTACGGCAGCTTGTGGTAAAGTTAAATATTTTTGGCTGAGGCCCGTCTCAACTGTAATGTTAGCAAACATACCAGGAATTAAAGTATGATCTGGATTGGCGACAGTGGCTTCGATTTCAGTATTGAGACTACTGCTGTTTAAACTCGAATCGATGGTGGTGATGGTCCCTTTAAAGACTTCTTTCGATAAAGAATCCGAACTTAACGAGACCAGTTGGCCGGTTTTTAATTGTGGTAAGACCGATTGTGGGACATAAAAATCAGCGTACATTGGGTCGAGGGTTTGTAGCGAAGTCACCGTATTGCCAGGACTTAAATATTGACCCGGATTGATTTGACATACGCCTAAGCGACCGGAAAATGGCGCGCGAATGGTCGATTGAGCGATGACCGCAAGTTGTTGATTGACAGCTGCAGTGGCACTTTGCCAATTAGCTTCATCGGTATCGAGGGTTGCTTTGCTAATCGCTTTGATAGCGTACTGGGCTTTGTCGCGATTATAAGTAATTTTATCCAAGTGTGCGGTGGCTTCTAAGGATTTTAATTGAGCCGTTTGCGGATCGATATTTAATTGGACTAATAATTGCCCTTTGGTAGCCATCGCCCCTGGCGTGAAATAAATGGTGCGCACCATGCCACCGACTTCTGCTGTGACATTGACCCCTTGAATTGCGCGAGTGGTCGCACTGGCTTGGTATTGGGGTTGCCATTGGCTATAACCGACGGGTGCTGCCGATACGGTTACAATAGGGGATTTGAATGCGTCCAGCTTTTTAGTAATTATATGCGTTTTGAGCGCTTTCATACTTACGACGATGACACCTAAAATAATCACGCTACTTAACATGATAATCATCGGTTTTTTCATGGAGCTATTAAAAGGGTTTTTCATAAATGTTCCGTTTATAAAATTAAAGGTGCTGTTGTTTTATGGCGGGCCAATGATCCCACCAAGTAATCATCCTTGATGGGATATTCCTGCCAAATCATCTGTGTTTTGTCGTTCGGTGGCAAAAAGCTATGCTTTTTGAATTCCCACCTCACCCATGGCTTGGCGCTCGCGGGCAAAAATCAGTGATTTTTGAATTCCCCGCTCTCCCACCCGCCACCTAAGGATTGAAACAAAGCAGCGGTATCAGAATAACGCGCCGCTTCGGCGACGATCTGATTTAATTTGGCTTGTTGATAAGCTTCCTTAGCGTTTAAAACAGTCAAATAACTGACGCCACCCAAGCGGTATTGTTTCTGGGTGATAGTTAAGGTTTCACAATTACTATTAAGTGCTTGTTGTTGGGCTTGTAATAATTGCGCATCAGTTTGTAGCGCTTCTAAACTATCTGAGACATTTTGGAATGCTTGTAGGACAGTTTGTTGATAATTACCCACCGCTTCCGTGTAAGCGGCTTTTTGCGCGCGAAGTGTGGCGCGTAATGCCCCACCATTAAAAACGGGTTGTAATAATTGGCCGCCGAAACTCCAGATGCCCGTGGTGCCATCAAACAGATTATTGCTGTGATTACTGGAATTACCATAGCTACCCGTTAAGGTGATTTGTGGTAATAAATTAGCAGTTGCGATGCCAATATTGGCCGAAGCGATATGCAATTGCGCTTGCGACGCTAAGATATCGGGCCGCTGTTTAACTAATTGGGATGGCAGCGTGACTGGTAATGTCGTGGGTAGCGTCAGGTTTTCCAGCGAGATGCCAATGTCAGTCATGTCCGATGGAAAGGCGCCGATATACACGGCGAGTGAATTAATCGCTTGATTGAGTGAATTTTGTAGCGGCGGCAATAATGCACGGTTTTGGGCGAGTAAGTTCTCTTGCGTTAATGCACTGGTATGCGCTGCCCCACCAAGCGCCACTTGTTGTTCGATGATGCTAAGGTTTTCTTGTTCGGCTTGTATTAACGTGTTAACGGTAGCAATTTGGGCTTGATAGGACGCTATTGAAATCGCGGTAGTGACGATATTTGCAGTTAAGCTTAAATAGGAGGCGGCGAGCTGGTAGCGTTCATAATCCACTTGGGCTTTACTGGCTTCATTAACACGTGCGACACCAAGAGATAAGGTATAGGAAACATTGACTGACGTATTGTATAGGTTATACAAATCGCTAGGACTGCTATTGTTTTGCGCAGTGGCGTTGGTTTGTTCGCGGGTTGCTCCTCCACCGACAGTGACCGATGGCGCATAAGCGGTGCCTGATTGAGATCGATACGTTTCTTTGGCATTTAACAGCGTAGCTTGAGCTGCCGCTAAACTAGGGCTATGGGCTAAGCCACGTTTAATTAACGTATCCAGAGCTGGGCTATGGTAAAGCGCCCACCATTCAGCGGGTAGCGTTTGCTTTTCATCAAAGACTTGGACTTTACCCGCATTGCCTGGGTCATCGGTATCGACGGTAGGCGTCAGAGGTGTAGCCGTATAACTTTTAACCGCGGGGGCATTCGGTACTTTAAAATTAGGGCCAACACAGCCAGTAAGTATGAAACTCGTCAGTGGCAAGATCCACCAGCGATGCTGTTTTTTAAGCGAAAAAGGCATGAACTAACAATCCTGTGTAATGATCCGTATGGGCGTACATGCAAGCATGGTGATTATAGCGTAGATTCGCTCAGTGATTGATCGTGACTGTGGTCTTTGGCTAATAATAAATACATCGCTGGTACGACAAAAAAAGTAAAGACCGTACCAATGGAAATTCCCGTTGCGATGACTAAGCCTAAATTATAACGGCTGATCGCCCCGGCTCCGGTCGCAATGATCAACGGTACTACGCCAAACACCATCGCCGATGTAGTCATTAAAATGGGTCTAAAGCGCGTGACAGCCGCTAATTCAATTGCTTCACGCTTGCTCTTGCCTTCGGCTTGTGCGTCATTGGCGAATTGGACCATCAAAATGCCATGCTTGCTGATTAAGCCAATCAGGGTCACTAAACCCACTTCAGTATAGATATTTAAATTAGCGCCACCGACGCCGAGACTGACAAATAACATCGCGCCACAAATCGACATCGGCACGCTGATTAACACGATAATCGGATCGCGAAAGCTATTAAATAAGGCCGCCAGTGCTAAGTAAATCGTGATCAATGCGAATAAAAAAGTTAGGATTAGTGAAGAGCCTTCGGTAATAAATTGCCGTGATTGGCCGCCATAATTGAGGCTATAGCTGGCAGGTACGATAGCTTTAGCGATTTTTTGTAACGACAGTAGCGCATCACCTAGACCAATGCCAGGCGCTAATACGCCAGAAATGGTGGCTGAATTCAATTGTTGGAAATGATTGATTGATTCAGGCGCGACACTGGGCTCTAAATGAAGAATGGTCGATAATGGGACTGAAGAGCCTGAACCCGTTGTAACATAGTAATTGAGTATTTGTTCATAGTTTAAGCGGCTAAAACGATCCATCTGTGAGATAACTTGATAGGATCGGCCCTCAAAATTAAAATAATTAACATAGTTTTCACTTAAAGACGCATTTAAAACGGAACTTAAGGTATTCATGGTGACCCCTAAAAGTGCGGCTTTATCGCGATCGACCACTAAAGCAACTTGTTGCTCATCAATCTTTAAATCAGAATCAACATAGGTAAAGTTACCGGAAGCTTGCGCTTGGTTGACGATAGTCGTTGTAAGTCCATTTAACTCACTGAAAGGGGCGGTAGTGGTAATAACGAATTGCACCGGCAAACCTGAGCCACCCCCGGGTAAAGAAGCGGGTTGAAAAGCCGCAATCGCCGCGCCAGCGATTTGGTTTAAGTCAACTTGGACTAAGGGTTGAATCTGGTTAGTACTAAATGAACGATCGTCCCACGGCTTTAACACCATGCCACTGACACCACTGTTTAAACCGCCGCTGCCATTAAAGGCATAAGCATGCAGCAAGACATCTGGAAAAGCTTGAAAGGCTTGGTAAACTTGTGACGCAAAACGGGTGGTTTGTTCGAGCGGAGCATTTGGCGCGGCAGTGCTTTGGGTCAAAATCAAGCCTTGATCTTCTTGCGGTGCAAGTTCAGATTGCGAGGTGACAAATAAAAAATAAATGCTGATAAAAATGACTACCGCAAAGACAATCGTGACCGATAAAAAATTTAACGAATGATGGAGTGTCCGTTGATATTTTTCAGTCAGTTTGGTGAATTGTCGTTCAAAGCTAACTAAGAGAGAGTGTTGAGTCGCTGAGTGATCAACAGGCCGCAGATAGGTTGCACACATCATCGGCGATAGCGTCAGGGCGATGATGGCTGAAATGGTAACAGCCGCGGCTAATGTGAAAGCGAATTCAGTGAATAAAGTACCGGTTAAGCCACCCATGAAACCGATTGGCGCATACACTGCGATCAAGACTATCGTCATGGCAATGATCGGATTCACTAATTCTCGAGCGCCAATAATGGCGGCATCCAGCGGCGTTTTGCCTAATTCGATATGACGCTGAATATTTTCGACCACAATGATCGCGTCATCAACCACTAAGCCGATCGCTAATACTAATGATAATAAGGTTAATAAATTAATCGAGTAGCCGAGTGCTAACATGCAAAAAAACGTGCCGATCAACGATAACGGGATCGCGACAAAGTTGATACTAAGAGCGCGAATAGAGCCTAAAAAGAAAAAGATTACCACGGTGACGATGGCAAAGGCTTCCACTAAAGTTTTGATTACATCTTTGATCGAGTTATGCACATAATCGGATGAATCGTAAACAATGGCGGCCGCCAGCCCTTGGGGTAGTTGTGCTTGAATATCGGGTAAGGCTTGTTTAACGACGGTTAAGACTTGCAATAAATTGGCAGAAGGTGTCAGTTGAATCGCGATATACACGGCAGGTTTACCATCAAATGTAGCACTGGCACTATAATTTTGAGTGCCAAGGCTTACATCGGCAACATCACCTAAGCGAATAATGGCATTGTTGACGCTGGTGATGACTAATTGTTTGAATTGCTCAACCGTGGTGACGGTAGTGTCGGCCGTTAAATTAACAATAAAGCTATTGCCATCGGTACGCCCCACGGCGGCGACAGAATTATTATTGTTTAAGGCTTGTGAGACGACTTCAGCGGTTAAATTATAAGCGGCTAATTTGATTGGATTCAACCAAGCGCGCAGGGCGTATTGACTACCACCGACGATTTGTGCTTGTTGGACACCGGCAATAGCTTGCAATTTGGGTTGCACGACCCGCGTTAAATAATCGGTGATTTGATTGGTGGGTAATTGATCACTATAGAAACCAATATTCATCGCGGCAGTTGCTTGCCCAATAGCAATGCTGATAACGGGCGGTTGAGCATTGGGTGGTAGTTGGTTTAGCGTGGCATTGACTTGGGTATTGATTTGGGTGATGGCTTTATTGGGATCAAAGTTAAGCCTTAAGTTAGCTAAGATAGTGCTGGAGCCTTGGACACTGCTAGAGGTTAAATAATCGATGCCATCGGCTTGAGCGATAGCATTTTCTAAGGGCGTGGTGATAAAAGCGGCGATATCTTCAGAGCTCGCGCCGACATAAATCGTACTAATGGTAATTTGGGCGCTTTCAGTGTACGGGTATTGCAATACCGGCAACGAAAAAACGGCTTTTAAGCCGAGTGCTAAAATGACCAAACTGATCACAATTGCCCACACTGGCCGTTTAATGAAAATATCGGTGAACTGCTGCATGATAAACGCTATCCTTTGCTAAAACGGCATTATGTTATAAAACCCTGAAGCCGCAACAGTATAACGCAATCGCTGGGGATAATTTAGACTTTAAATGATTTTTCCGTGAATATACCCATCGCACCTTAAGGTGCGATGGGTATATATTTAAAATAGAGCTATACTGCTCGCCATAGGCACACGTTAAATCATTAACCT
>CANCKG010000009.1 GCA_947378515.1 Gammaproteobacteria bacterium
AATCTTGAGTAGCTTGACCTTGTTGCCACTTGACCCCAAGCTTGTCCAGGCTTTCTTGACATGCTTGCTCGAATCCTCCTTCAATGATGGGGCGGTCAATGTAGTCAGAGGCATAGGCTTTAGCGTACACACCATAGCCTAGCTTGACGATTTCCTTCATTTCCACTAACTCTTTAAGGCACCGTGTAATTTGACGCGTACCGCCCATGTCTATCAATTCTTTACGCAGCACAACATGGCCTGGCAGGCTTTGAATGCGCGCCAATACTTCAAATTTGAGACTTTTTTGATAGTAACGTTTTTCCATAAAGTTCGCCAACAAGAGACATTTTTAGCAATATACCACAAAACAAATAACGCCAGAAAGAGGCAATTTAGCGCTAATTGGTTTCCATATAGTCAACGCTATGTTAAGCATCATTAACCAAACACTAAACCTGTCTCGCCCACATGAATATCGATCACAGCACCGGGTTCAAAGCGACCTTCGAGTATCGCTTTCGCCAGAGGATTTTCAATTAATTGTTGAATCGCGCGCTTCAACGGCCGTGCACCATAAACGACGTCATAAGCGGTGGCGATTAAATAATCAAGCGCGGCATCAGAAATTTTTAACGTCAATTCACGAGCTAATAATCGGCTGCGTAAATGCTCCATCTGCAACAAGGCAATACTGGCTAATTGCTCACGATTGAGCGGATGAAACACCACTACCTCATCGATCCGATTGATAAATTCGGGGCGGAATTGTTGTTCGACTAATTGCATCACCGCTTGTTTCATTTCTAAGTAATCGTGATTCGGTGCCATGTCTTGAATCAAATGCGACCCCAAATTCGAGGTCATGACAATTACTGCATTTTTAAAATCGATGGTCCGACCTTGGCTATCGGTCAAGCGGCCATCGTCTAAGACTTGCAATAAAATATTGAATACATCCGGATGGGCTTTTTCGATTTCATCAAATAAAATCAATGAATAAGGTTTACGCCGCACCGCTTCGGTCAGCACACCCCCTTCTTCATAACCAACATAACCGGGGGGTGCACCGATCAAGCGCGACACCGAATGCTTTTCCATGAATTCCGACATATCGACTCGCACCATTGCGCTATCGGAATCAAATAAACATTCAGCCAGGGCTTTGCACAATTCTGTTTTACCCACCCCCGTTGGCCCTAAAAATAAAAACGAGCCTATCGGTCGATGAGGATCGGCGAGTCCCACCCGTGAACGGCGAATGGCATCGGCTACCAAATTCACCGCTTCATTCTGGCCAATCACCCGCTCATGTAAAAAACTTTCCATACTCAATAATTTTTCACGCTCGCCGCTTAACATTTTACTGACCGGAATATGAGTCCATTTGGAAACCACTTCGGCAATTTCTTCTTCGGTAACACGATTGCGCAATAACGTAAATTCACTTTGCGTCATGGAGCTGGCAGAGACTAATTGCTTTTCCAATTCCGGAATCTTGCCATATTGCAATTGCGACATCGCACTCAAATCACCGCGGCGCCGGGCATTATCGAGCTCCAATTGCGCTTGCTCTAATTGTTCTTTGATTTGTTTGGCGCCCAACAAACAGGATTTTTCGGTTTTCCAAATTTCATTTAAATCAGAAAATTCCACTTCTAATTTTCCCATATCAGCATCAAGATGCTGTAGCCGCTTGATCGAAGCGCTATCCGTTTCTTTCTTTAACGCTTCGCGTTCAATTTTTAATTGAATGATCCGCCGTTCTAAGCGATCCAACACTTCAGGCTTTGAATCGATTTCCATCCGGATATGACTGGCGGCTTCATCGATCAAATCGATGGCTTTATCCGGTTGATTGCGATCGGTAATATAACGATCCGATAACGTCGCCGCCGCGACCAAGGCAGGATCAGTGATTTCAACGCCATGATGCACTTCATAACGGGTTTTTAAGCCGCGTAAAATCGCAATGGTATCTTCGACACTCGGTTCATCGACCAACACTTTTTGAAAACGCCGTTCGAGCGCAGCATCTTTTTCAATGAACCGCCGATATTCATCAAGCGTAGTCGCGCCGACACAATGCAATTCGCCCCGCGCTAAAGCAGGCTTTAACATATTGCCAGCATCCATCGCCCCATCTCCTTTGCCAGCCCCCACCATGGTATGAATTTCATCGATAAAGAGAATGATGCCACCTTCTTGCTTGGCAATATCTTTTAATACCGCTTTCAAACGTTCTTCAAATTCACCGCGAAATTTAGCGCCCGCAATCAAAGCGCCCATATCCAAGGCCAGAACTTTTTTATGCTTTAAGGATTCTGGCACTTCATTATTGATAATCCGTTGTGCAAGGCCTTCGATGATAGCGGTTTTACCCACGCCCGGCTCACCGATTAACACCGGGTTATTTTTGGTGCGGCGTTGCAAGACTTGAATGGTGCGGCGAATTTCATCATCTCTGCCAATCACTGGATCCAATTTGCCTTGTAAAGCCCGCGCGGTGAGATCGATGCAATATTTCGTTAAGGCATTACGACTTTCTTCGGCATTGGCTTCATTCACGGCATCGCCCCCGCGCATCGCGTTAATCGCTTGTTCAAGCGCAGCTTTGGTGGCGCCCGCAGCTTTGAATAAGCGGCCAAGCGACCCTTTATCATCGAGTGCGGCTAATAAAAACAATTCGCTGGAAATGAATTGATCATTGCGTGCTTGGGCTAATTTATCGGTGACATTGAGTAAATTATTTAAGTCATTGGAAATATGCAATTCGCCACCGGTACCACTAACTTTCGCCAATTGATCAATCGCTTGTAGCGTGGATTCTTTCAAACGCTGCACATTGACGCCCGCTTGAGCTAGTAATGGGGCACTGCTACCATCGGTTTGATCTAATAAGGCTTTTAAAACATGGATGGGTTCGACAAATTGATTGTCGACGCCTAAAGCGAGTGATTGAGCATCGGCTAATGCTGCTTGGAATTTCGTGGTTAATTTATCAAAACGCATGGGGAATCCTTAACGCAGTTAAAGTAATCCAATTATACGGCGTTAAACTTAACTTAGCTTAGCCTAAATCAATTAAAGCTTAAGCCTCACATTACGGTATAATCTCCTTTACTCTCTAAAAAATACCCCTAACTCATGCCACAAAATACTGCAACTCCGCCACCAACCTTGGATAGCAACCAGGTTTTACAAAACATATTGCTCGAAACGGTCCGTGAACAACGCGCCAAACGCCGTTGGGGGATCTTTTTTAAATTGTTTTTCATCTGTGTGATTGCCACTTTAATCATCTGGGGCTCAATCGACACTGGCTCTGAAGCTAGTGGGAATATCAATAAAAAACATATCGCCATCATTCATATTAAAAATGAAATTTCTGCTGATGCCGATGCTAATGCTACCGATATCATCGATGCGCTCGATCAAGCCGCTAAAGACCCACTGACCCAAGCGATTATTTTAGACATCAATAGTCCTGGTGGCAGCCCAGTACAAGCGTCTTATGTTTATAACGAAATTCGACGCTTGAAAAAAGTCTATCCCAAACTAGCCATCGACAGTGTGTGCGTCGATTTATGCGCTTCGGCTGCGTATTACATTGCCAGCGCTGCCGATAACATCTATGCCAATCCGACCAGTTTAGTAGGTTCGATCGGCGTCTTGATGGATGAATTCGGCTTTGTCGATGTCATGAAAAAAATCGGCGTCACGCGCCGCTTATTTACCGCCGGTGAACACAAAGGCTTTTTAGATCCTTTTTCACCTCTAAAAGCCGGCGATCAACAGTATGTGCAAACTTTATTAGATTCAGACCATCAAATCTTTATCCATGATGTTAAACAAGGCCGTGGAGATCGCTTAACATCCGATCCGCTGATTTTTTCAGGTTTAATTTGGAATGGCAATAGTGCTTTAAGCTTAGGTTTAATCGATGGCTTGGGTAGTAGCACTGATATTGCTCGCAACATTTTTAAAAATGATAATACGGTTGATTATACTACTCAACGTAATGTCTTAGATAAATTAATGTCTAAAGTCAGCAGTGAATTTTTTCATGCGATGAAAAGCACTTTACTAACCCCTACTTTTTCGTGAGTTTAACTCTTTTAAGGAATTTTCTATGACCCATATTTATTTACCCGATACCGGCAGCAACAATGCCTTAGACGTCATCGAGATTTTAGTTAACGTTGGTGATCGTGTCGAAAAAGATCAGGCACTGTTCACCCTTGAAAGTGATAAAGCCACCTTAGACGTGCCAGCCCCTGAAGCGGGCACCATCACAGCGATTACGATTAAAGTCGGCTCTAAAATCAAGACAGGGGATTTAATCGCTGAATTTTCGGGTTCTGATACTATAGGCACGCCTGAAGTTAGCGCGCCTGTTAAAACACTACCAGTCGAAACACCACAGCCTGTGACTAAAGCAGCAGCACCCATCGCGGTTGCTACCGCAACAACCATGACACCAGAAGACACCACTGATCTTTACGCCGGCCCTTCCGTACGTCGAATGGCGCGTTTACTCGGAGTTAATTTAAAGCTCGTCACGGGCACCGGTGATAAAGAACGCATTACCAAAGACGATATTCGCGCGCATGTCAAAAACATTGTCGAGCGCGCTCAAACACTGCCAACACAAAGTGGCAGCGGTTTACCCACCATGCCGACCATCGATTTTAGCCAATACGGACCGATTGAAACAAAGGCTTTGTCACGTATTAAAAAATTAACGGCGCAAAATCTCTCGCGTAATTGGCTGTTAGCCCCCCATGTCACTCAATTTATCGATGCCGACATTTCCGACATGGAAGCTTTTCGTAAGAGTCAAAGTGCCACTTATGATAAGCAAGGCATTAAATTAACCCCCTTAGTTTTCATCATGAAAGCCTTAGTCGCAGCCCTTAAAGCAGCCCCCACGTTCAATGCGTCACTGGATGCCAGTGGCGATAATCTTGTCTTAAAGAATTATTTTCATATTGGTATTGCCGTCGATACCCCTGATGGCTTAGTAGTGCCGGTGATTCGTGATGTCGATCAAAAGTCCTTGAGTACCCTGGCTAAAGAATTAGCTGAAGTGGGCACAAAAGCTCGTGCCAAGCAATTAACCGCAGCCGATATGCAAGGCAGTAGTTTTACTATTTCCAGCTTAGGCGGCATTGGTGGTACAGCTTTTACACCCATCATTAATTTACCCAATGTCGCGATCTTGGGTGTTTCAAAGGCGGCCATTAAACCCGTCTGGGATGGCACACAATTTGCACCACGCTTAATGCTGCCATTATCTTTATCTTATGATCACCGAGTGATCGATGGTGCTGAGGCGGCGCGTTTTATTGTGACTATTGCCAATTATTTGCAAGAAATTCGCTTATTATTGCTCTAAAGTTAGCCTATTAAGCGAAAGGTGCAAAATACTCGCACAATTCGTGCACAGCAAGTTCAACTTAAGCAGTGAGATGTGATAAGATTGCCGCTGTGGATGTACTATGATCTTAATGTTTTTTAAATAAAAGGAGATGCCTGTGAAATGTAATAAAGTTTATGCAGCTATCGTATTTGTTGTAGCGCTTATCGTCGGTTTTTTAGTCATTCAACAAAGCTTTGATGCTAGCCGTGTATTATCTGGCATTTCACGTTTACTGGAAGTATTTATGCCTATCTTGGCCATTGGTGCTTTGATTAAATATATTGCTTGTGGCGCAAAAGGTTGTAATTGCGGCACGAAAAATGATTCATCTTGCAGCAAATAAGTCTTTGTTTTAAATAAAAAAAAGCCTCGTATCTACGTAATTAGACACGAGGCTTTTTTTATTGGATAATTTAGCGATTGATTTTTAATTTGGCACTAACACCGCCGTGTAATGACGTGATTCAGCAGGAACTCGCATCATATCACCGGAAATCGCATCGATAATAAATCCTGGCCACACAAGTATATTCCACAAACCGACCGGTTGAAAAATCGGATCGACGACAAAGGTCTGCGACTTATAACCTGCTTTTTGCACATGGATTGTGGTCGGCGACCATGTCGTTGGCACAATCACTTGGGTTGGACTCGCTAATGACGTGGCGCCATTATTAACAAGAATCGTCGCGCCTGCTGGCACAGTGGTCACTTGCACCGCCCGCGAATTATCACCAAAAATCGTTGCACAACCCGTTAAACTCACACACGCCACAGCTAACAACCACACTGGAACTTTATTGTTATTCACGAACACTCTCCTCTAAAAGTTAATATTGACAATTTCACCCCTCTTAAAGGTTAATATACCCATCGCATCTCAAGGTGCGATGGGTATATATCTAAAATAGAGATATACCGCTCGCCATAGGCACACGTTAAATCACAAACCTCGCATCTTGAATGGCGAGTGGTATAGTACATGAAATTATTGCCATGTGCAGCACAGTCTAAACTCACTGCGCCGAGCTCCACCGTCACTAAGAACCACTTTTAGAATTTCACTGTCATTTACGGCATCAACAATAACTGCATGGGTGGTTTAGGTAACACGCCCGCCAGCATAGCCACCTGCTCTTGAACGCTACGATCGGCTGACACACCGGATCCTAAAGTTATCGATGCTGCCGGCTCAACATTCGCTCGACTTGGACAAGAAACGTTTTTTTCTGCACATGGACTTTCGTTGCTTGCTGGCAATTTACTTTCCAACTTTTCGATACTTCGCACTGTGCAACACGGTGAAGCTAGCACTGGCGAAACCGTAAACGCTGAAGGCGGCAACATTGCCGCTGTGTTGTTATTTTGGGTTTCATTAGCAGCACTCATGGAAATAGGCGTCATCTTATCCGCGGGTAATACTGAGTTAATCAAAGCACTCATCGGTGTCCTTGAGGCGCTGATCGTTGATCGAATAGTAGTGGGTGATGGTCCAGCGCTAAGATGATCACTCATGGGACATGGGCTTGACACTAGCCTTGGCGATAATGCCCCATGATTTTCATGGGTGAAACGCTCATTGAAAGCTCCTTGCATCAATCTCAGCAATTGTTCATTCTTTAATGACTCACACAAAAAATGCTGCATTTGAAAACCATATAACCCATATATGCTTTGACTGTGGTGAAAACTTTTTTGTAACACTTGATGGTAATGCGTAAAAAAATCTTCGTAATAACGTATTTTTTCCGATAGCGTTCGTAACGTAGCTAACCGCTTATTACGATGAATAACAGAATTGACAAAGGCATTAAGATAATTCACGGCTTTAGGCACTTTCAAACCCGCTGTATGAAAAAAACCATGGGCGTCATTTTCAACCAAGCTAATATTCGTCACAGCAAGAGTTTTCACCATTTTTAACGCTGCATTTACCGTAAATAACGGCGACCAATTGACACTGCATGTTTTTAACGAAGGGTTTGCCAACATAATAGCCATTAACAAGTGCAAACTCGCATCGCTTGCCGTATACCCACCGATGACAAGGCGTTTTAACAAGCCTTTCGCTACATGCTCATCAGCCGATGTCACTTCTGAACTGGTACCCGCGTCCAAGTGATGCTTATGGCTTAACACGGCGTGAAGCTGTTCCATACAATGATCCCCTATTTGTTCGCCTTGCACAGCAAAACTCTCTAAGGGTAAAAAAGTTATCGCAGCCACTAAATTTGCCGCTTCTGCATCCGTGACGATCAAATCCTCTAAAGACAAATCTGTCACAGTCATATGGTCTCGCTTTAACAATTCAACTAACAATGAAATATCACTTGCTGTTAACTGATCCAAGCCTTGCTGAGCACTCAGGTGTAATTGTTTATTCGCTTTCCCTTGTTTAATCATTTGATTCATTTGTAACACATTCATAGCACACTCCACGCCGAAAATAGGATATTCGCCATTAACGTTAAGCTCAATACATTGAGCACAAAAATAACAATTGATGTATCCATTCAGCACCTACGCGCGGGGAACCTGCACTAGCGCGTAAGGAGCCACTGGCGTAGATCTACGCGAGAAATAGGAAAATGTGGTGAATGGATACCAATTGATCTTTCAAAAAGACTCGGGTTTCTTAAGCAAGATACGTGCCATTTCTAAAAATAAAACGTAAATACCGTTTCGTGGCATGACTATTGCATAGTGAGAATTTGGACTTTGTATAAAAATCTTTAGGAATATCAATGAAATACACTTTTCATGTCATCGTGATTGAAGCGCTCTGCCCAAATACGCAAAGGGTTATGTATCACAGCCTGCGTATTCCCGTGTGGAAAATTCACCAAGCATTACTCGATATAGAACGCGACTTTATCGCAAGCAATACGCTCAGCGTTTTCTTACAAAAATTTTTATACGATTTACTCGAAGAAAGAGAACAACATGGCCTGCCTATTGATCCGCCGAGAAAACTCAACACTGTCTTACATGAAATATTAGACCCACCCCTACCCAATCATTCGATCGATCATCATCGTTTACACTTAACGATCGATATCGACAATTACCTTCCAAAGCGTCAGCGATGCCATTTCTTTGAACATTTCACCCCTTTGTTTGTTGGCATTTGTAGCAGCATCGATTTACTGTTACTGGGCGTGTTAAATTTTAGTTCGATGCAATATGCACAAAGCATCGATGGTTTTTGGAATATGGACCGCGCCACCAATGTTGGTGTCAGTGTCACCTCTTCTATGATGGGAGTATTTTGGTCGTTGTGGCAATTTTTTAGCGGCGGTGAAATTGTGTTTTTAAAAGACACTGGTGCGATGATTGATAAAAAATGCCATCAATTAAGCGATTGGTATAAAGGCGAAAATAGTCCGCTTATACTCGACACCCAACCCAAAGTAACGCTAAGTGGTCAAGTACTCACAATTATTTTGAAAATTTTATTTAGCTTAGCGTTATTGAATAATTGTTATCAACAACTTACGACCAGTTATACGCAAATAAAGTCTTTATCCAAAACCATCACTGACCACATTTCTCTGCCTGCAACACTTTTTCGTATTCTGCAATGGTGTGAATTGGGCTGTGAACATATCGACGATCCTTTTTTATGGGCGACTATGTTTTATTTTGGTTTTAGTGTAATCGACGTGCTGATCAATACCCGCTTTTCAGCACCGCCAGCAGAAGCACTGATTATTGAAATCCCTCACGATCAAGACGAGCAAAAAACACCCACCGTCCCCGTTAGCATAGACGAACAGCGTATTAGCCGGTTAAGCCGTTGGTCTCAAGCGAGTACGCGGCCAAACCCTTCACACTATCATCCACTGGCCGCCGCACCAATACCACAACCAGAACCCCAAGTTCAAATCGAACCTGACATAGTCGCAACGCCGCATTCTCCGCACTAACCTCTAAGTAGCGGCTCTCTCGACGACGCCATTAATGGTGCAGATTCTGAAGCATTCACCACTTGCATCGCTTGCAGCATTGTCCAAAAATTGCTCAGCCGTGCTTGTCCCCGTTGCAACTCTATCGTGCCATTCATTTGTGTCAGGTAACGATAAAATCGTTGTGTTGACTGTTCACTCCGGGTATGAAAAAAATTAGCCCAATTACAGGATTGCAAGCGTTTTTGAGCAATCAGTTGATAAGCTGTCAATCTTTGCAAGGTTGTAAGATTAGTACCATCAGCATTTTTCATAGCTATTATTTTCAACATCCGCCCAATACCTCTCGGCACTTTATCTGCACCTAAGACTTTATCTCCACCGCCACCCTTTAATTGCGCATGCCACCAACAATTTTCGTAACTAATTGTTTCAATGAGTTTAACGACTTCATGCAAGCGGGCTTCTCGCTCTATTTCTTCAACATCAACCAGCCCCACATTTTCCAATGACGAATCAAGTGAGGCGTACGACTGTGATACGTTGGGACTTAGTATCGCTTCAAATTCATGCCCAACAGACGGCTTGATGGGCATTGGTTGAGGTACTGGGCTTGGCGAGACACTTGACAGCACGGCAGGCAGTGCAGCCGAGGCAGGAATAGTCACCAGTTTTTTAACAAGCCTAAGCGATGGTGTAGGACTGGGCACAGTTTCAGAAAGTAGCATCCGCTCGCTTTCTATTCCTCTTCCTCTGGCCATGCTGGAAGCAAAAGCCGGCTTATGCAAAACCACCGCGGGTGAAGGGCTACTCAAAACCGGTGGTTGTCGATTCGGTAGTGGTGCTGGTGACTGTGTTTTGAATTCTTCTTTATGTTCGGCAACCACTTCAACACCCGTCACATCCAAAACTTGAGCGTAACTTGCCACCACTTTTTCATATTGCTTTAATTTTTGAATAACCGCTTCTATCCGTTCATGGATATAACGTGTCCCAGCACTTTCTTCTTGATGAAGACAATCGTTTAAATTAATAAATTCATTAAACGCATTAAAATTTTTTAATAACGCATCAGTCTCAGCTAAATAATAATGCTTAATAACCGCTTCATGTTGTTTGCTCAGCCACTCAAATAATTCTGGTTTTAACGTACAAATCCCTTTGAGATTCACTGTGAATAACACCTTATGTTGAGCGACACTTTCTTGATAAACCACGTGCATATTAGTATTCAAATAGCCATAAGCGCGGCTTGACCAAACATTTTTACTATAAGCTCGTGTTAATAATTGATGGTAAAGAGCAAATAAAGGTTCAATATCTAAACCATGCAAATCGACAAAACTTAAGCGAAATAAATGGCTAATATGCACTACATTTAAAAATTGTTTATTAATAGCTTTTAATACTTTGGCTTTATTCGCCGAAAAGTTTGCCGACTCCAGGGCTTCACGACAAATATCTAAATAATACTGCCGAGCCGCTTCTTGAATGACCCAAATTAAACGTTCTTTTAATAACGACAAATAGGCTTTAGTCTGGCTTTTTTGAAAAGAGACATTACCTAAACACCCTTGCATCGCTTGCAAGGGTTGCAATGCAGACGTAAACCACGCATGTGCCTCAAGAAAAGCGCAGTAATCCATTGAAGTACGATCGATGACTTGCACGACTAAAGCACGATGAAAAGCTTCACGCACCTCTTCAAAACGCGATGCCAAAATCGTAAATTGGCAAATACAGATATTAAAATAAGGATACACTTTCGGCAACAATGCTTCATACAGCAGGACTTTACGAATTCCTGACATTTGTTGCACCGGTAATCGCAAACGCTGCGTAATGCGCAAGCCGGAAGTTTGTTTGTCAAAAAAGTTAAGAAAAGCGCTAGCATCTGCTTCATATATTTTTTGCTGTAACGTTTGCTCCAGTTG
>CANCKG010000010.1 GCA_947378515.1 Gammaproteobacteria bacterium
CTAGCCGCGCCTGTAACCCCCCACCCCACTGTGCCAAGAGATAATCCACTAACCACTGCACCGGTTTAAGCTCGGTCTTGTCGGGGCCAAAATTCCACGCTTCGGCAAACGCGATGGGATGCTCATACAGTGCTTGCGCTAAAGTTAAATAGCCACTCAATGCATCTAACACATGTTGCCACGGCCGAATGGCCTGAGGATGACGAATCAAGACTGGGCTTGCTGCTAAACAATTCATCATAATGTCGGGAATCAATCGATCCTGCGCCCAATCACCACCACCAATCACATTCCCCGCTCTTGCAGTGGCAATGGCCACCCCATGCTTGGCAAAATCCACTGAATTAAAAAAAGCTTGACGATAACTCGCGGTGACTAATTCACTGCACGCTTTACTACTGCTATAAGGATCAAAACCGCCCAATGGTGCTTCTTCTCGATAATCCCCCGCAAAATCGCTATTCGCGTAACATTTATCGGTCGTGACATTTAAGACCACTTTAACGCAATCAGTGCTACGGATAGCTTCCAACAGATGCACTGTCCCCATCACATTGGTC
The DNA here is from genome assembly GCA_947378515.1 of Gammaproteobacteria bacterium. Taxonomy (GTDB): domain Bacteria; phylum Pseudomonadota; class Gammaproteobacteria; order CAISUE01; family CAISUE01; genus CAISUE01. The sequence continues at coordinate 561 of CANCKG010000010.1, forward strand.
GCATAGGTTTCAAGTGGGTTTTGATAAGAATACCGCACCAAAGCTTGAGCAGCCATGTGAATCACGATTTCAGGCTTGTGCTGTTCTAGCACTTTTTTAAGAGGAGCATAATCACCGATATTGCCAATGATACTGATCATGCCCGTGCTTACTTGCGCCAATTCAAAAAGATTCGCTGCATTAGGCGGTGCCTTTGCAAAGCCAATGACTTCAGCGCCCAACGACATCAGCCATAAACACAGCCAACTACCCTTGAAGCCGGTGTGTCCCGTGACTAGCACTTTCTTACCCTGCCAAAAAGGCATTACCAGACTTTCCACGGCGCTTTACCACAGGCCCATAAAGTTTCGAGTTGGTTTTTTTGATATAAAGTATCCATCGGCTGCCAAAAACCCGTATGCTGAAAAGCCACCATTTGCCCGATCTGGCTCAACCGTTCAACCGGTTCATGTTCCCAAAATATGGCATCACCATCGATATAATCTAACACTTTGGCTGATAATACAAAAAACCCCCCATTGATCCAAGCCGTTTCCCGCCATGGTTTTTCTTGAAAACCAATGACTTGAGCCTTATCCAGTGTCAGCGAACCAAAGCGCCCTGGCATTTGGGTGGCCGTCACAGTCGCCAATTTGCCTTGTGCTTTATGGAACGCCACTAATTCACTGATATTGATATCTGCCACCCCATCTCCGTACGTCAAACAAAAATCTTCGTCGCCGAGATAGGCTGCCACGCGTTTTAAACGGCCACCGGTCATCACATCATCGCCGGTATCGACTAAAGTCACTTTCCAAGGTTCAGACGAATTTTGATGAATTTGCTTCGAATTATCATTTAAGTCAAAAGTCACATCTGAATTATGCAAATAATAATTGGCAAAATATTCTTTGATTAAATAACCTTTGTAGCCTAAACAAATCACAAAATCATTGAAGCCGTAAGCCGAATACATTTTCATGATATGCCACAAGATCGGCTTGCCACCAATTTCAACCATCGGTTTTGGTTTAACAATCGTCTCTTCACTCAAACGCGAACCATAACCACCCGCTAAAATGACTACTTTCATGTCTTTTACCTAAGAATTACCACTGACTTAAATACGTTTTGGCTAAAAAACCCAATTTTTGCGATAAATTGCGTTTAACCGGGGTGGTGATGCTATACACATCGGCATGTAAACTGGCAAAGCCTAAATAATCATCGGATGTCATCAAACGATCGACAAGGTGCAATTTCAGCGCCTCGCTGGCTAACCAATGTTCACCCGTCGCCACTTGTTCGATATTAACGCCAGCCCGATTGGCCGCGATATAGTCTTTGAAAGCAACATGAATTTCTTCTAAATCACCGCGCATTTTTTCACGTGCTTGGTCGGTATTTTCACCAAAGATCGTTAAAGTGCGCTTAAATTCACCAGCCGTGATTTGCTCAAAATCGATGTCGTGTTTTTTGAGTAAGCGATGAACATTGGGGATTTGCGCCACGACACCAATGGAACCGATAATGGCAAAGGGCGCAGCGATAATTTGATTGGCGACACACGACATCAAATAACCACCCGATGCAGCGACTTTATCGACACACACGGTTAAGGGAATATTGCGTTCACGTAAGCGCGCTAATTGCGATGCTGCTAAACCATAACCGTGCACGACACCACCGGGGCTTTCTAAACGAATCACCACTTCATCTGACTCAGTCGCGACTTGCAACACGGCGGTGATTTCACTGCGTAATTGACTGACTTGCGAGGCTTTGATATCGCCACAAAAATCTAACACGTAGACCCGTTTACGCCGCATTTCAGATAACGCTTTACGCTCGGCTTTCGCGGCTTTCAAGGTTTTTTTAGCGTCTTTTTTTAATTGCTTGATCGTGTCTTTATCGTCCAACGCAGTCAATAAGGCATCACGCGTATCAAGCAATTCATCATTTAACTTGGTGATTTTAAGCTGACCTGTCGCCATCTTGCCTTTGGCTAACAACGCTAGCACGCCTGCCAAAATCACTAACAATGCGATAACGATAATGAAAGCTTTGCCTAAAAAAAAGCCCAATTCTTGCCAATGTTCCATGAAAAATTCCTTAGGTTAATAAAATCGCCATTTTTGGCCAACTTTGTTCGTTTAATACACCGGTTATTTTGGCGCGGATAATACCTTTACTATCAATCAAAAAACTCTCTGGCGTGCCATAAACACCGTAATCCACACCTACTTTGCCACTGGGATCCGACAAGACTAATTGATACGGATCTTTAAATTTTTTCAGCCACGCAACCGCTTTGATAGGATTATCTTGAAAATCCAAACCGATTATGTGCAAGTGCGGATAACGTTGCTTCAAGCTTAATAAAAAAGCTTGCTCTTGCGTACACGTTTGACACCAACTGGCCCAGACATTGAGCAAGGTCCACGAACCTTGAAATACTTGTTGATCTATTAATTGTTCAGGCGCCAGTAAATTCGGTAATACAAAATTCGCCGCCGGTTGATCGATCAATACCGAAGGCAAGGCTTGTGGGTGCAAACCCAAACCGCGCCAAAAAAAGCCAACGACAATGATTAAGCCTAACAGGGGCAGATAATACTTAAGATTTTTAACCATCATGAGCGGACCTTTTTATTACGCACCGAATGCCTTAATGCCAATAAGCCACCGACTACCATCAGTAAACCACCTAACCAAATCCACCGCACAAAGGGTTTGTAGTAATACCGCACTCCAAAGCGATCCCCTGGCAGCGGATCTCCTAAAGCGATATAGACATCACGCCACAGTCCAACATTGATGGCGGGAATACTCATGACTGAACCACTGGCATTGAATAAACGTTTTTCGGCACTCAAGCTAAAATCCGCGTAATTATCGCTAGTGACGGCAAATTCACCACTCATGCCTTGGTAATTAGGCCCTTGTAAATCCTCAACCGTCACCAAGGTTATGTGATACGGCCCGAGTGGAACTGTTTGATTTTGACTCACGGCTAAATCTTTTTCAATACTATAATTCGAGGTCAGAGTAATGCCGATCACCGTGATAGCAACCCCTAAGTGCGCTAGAATCATGCCATAATAACGACCGGTCAAATGATAGCGTTGCGGCCATTTAATTAAGAAATCTTGCGCGCACGTGGCGATAATCCAAAAACTACCACTTAAACCGATGACAGTTGTGAAGCTAAACATGCCGGTTAAAGCCCATGGCAGCGCCATTGCGCAGATAATGCTAAACGGCAACACCCATTGCAAACGTTGTAATAATAATTTAGCTGGCATGTATTGCCACCGCACCGCTGGCGCCATTCCCATCAATAAAAATAACACGCTGGTTAAGGGTAAAAACACGGCATTAAAATATGGCGGGCCAACAGAAATCTTCGCAATACCTAAGCCATCTAATATCAATGGATACAGTGTGCCGAGCAACACCGTTAGCATCAAGACAAATAACAAGACATTATTAGCCAGTAAAAAACTTTCTCTGGAAATCACACTAAATACCCCGCCTGGCGTCATTTTCGGGGCGCGCCAAGCGTAAAGCACAAAGGAAAACATACAGACTAAACTTAAAAATTTCAATAAAAAAGCCCCGCGTTCGGCATCGACGGCAAAGGCATGAACGGAAATCAAAATGCCCGAGCGTACTAAAAACGTGCCCATTAGACTTAAGGCAAAGGCAAATAACGCTAAAAAGACACTCCAATTTTTAAACGCCCCGCGTTTTTCTGTCACCATCAACGAATGAATCAAGGCTGTTACTACTAACCATGGCATGAATGAGGCATTTTCAACCGGATCCCAAAACCACCAACCGCCCCAACCTAAATCGCGATAAGACCACCAGCTACCTAAGGTAATACCCCAAGTTAAAAAACACCAAGCGGCAATGGTCCAAGGCAGCGACCAGCGGACCCATGAAATATCTAATTTACCACGCCACAGGGCAGCCATCGCAAAGGCAAAGGCGACACTCGTGCCCACATAACCCATATACAACATCGGTGGATGAATCACTAAACCAGGGTCTTGTAACAAAGGATTTAAATCATTGCCATCGAACGGGATATTTTGTAATAAGCGTTTGAAAGGATTGGACAGATGGATCAAGAACCATAAAAAACCACTACTCACCCCACCCATAACGGCTAAGACTCGCGCTTGCATCTCGAGTGGTAAACGTTTTGACCACAGCGCCACTAAAGCAGTCCACAGGGCTAAAATCGCTACCCACAGTAATAACGAACCTTCGTGGGCACTCCAAATCGCAGTTAATTGGTAAAAAAGAGGTAAATGGGTATTGGAATTTGCCGCGACATAGGCGACTGAAAAATCATTGCTGATAAAAGCCCATTCTAAACAGCCAAAAGCCACTACCACCCACCAAGCTTGTGCTAGCGCCAAGGGTTTGGCGCTCGCCAATAATCGCGGCGTTTCGCGAAAAGCACCGATGAATGGCAATATAAATTGCAAGGCGGCGAATAACAGCGCTAAGATGAGGGAAAAATAACCCAATTCAGGAATCATGAAACAGCGGCTCAATAAAATTAGAGTATTGTAGCATGGGTCAATTTAAGCAATTCATTTTTAACCGTTTGTTCAAACTCAATCAGCCAAATCAAGTTCTTGCTCCACTTCTTTCAAGGTATAAGTCCGACTCTTACCAGACTGAAGTTCAATCATTCTTTTTTCGGCCAGATAGCGATCTTCTATTTCATCTAAATGTTCACAAATTGCTTCAAGCATGTAAAACGTTTTACTCCGCCCAGTGCGCATCGCAAGTGAATTTAAACGTTTAGGTACCGTATCAGGAAGGCGGATAGCGACAGCAGACATGACATAACTCGTTATTTATCAAACTATTGCGCTACACGCAATTTACAGGTTTATTTCACGAACAATAGTTTTACACGACAAAATATACCCACGCCCAGCAAACTCCCGTACAATTAACACTTTTAGCCACTCACTCTTATGACGAATCCCTCGGTAAATACTACGGCAGTCCTTTCTTGCCAACATTTAAGTAAAAGCCATATCGATGGCAAAATCCACGTCGATGTTTTAAAGAAAATCGACTTCGCTATTAACAAGGGTGAAAAAATCGCGATTGTCGGCGCCTCTGGTTCAGGCAAGAGTACTTTATTGCATTTATTAGGCGGCTTGGATAACCCGACCCACGGTAAAGTTCACGTCGGCGGCACTGATTTAAGCGTCTTGAATGAAGCCGAATTAAGTCGCTTGCGTAATCGCAGCTTAGGCTTTGTCTACCAATTCCACCATTTATTACCCGAATTCACTGTTTTAGAAAATGTCTGTTTGCCGTTATTGATTCGTGGCGGTCATCTCGCCGATATTCAAGAACAAGCGATCGCTTTACTTGAAAAAGTCGGTTTAAAAAAACGTATCCAACACAAACTAAGTGAAATTTCCGGTGGCGAACGGCAACGCACCGCTATTGCTCGCGCCCTTATCACTAAACCTTTGTGCATTCTGGCCGATGAACCGACCGGCAATCTCGATCACCACACCGCTAAACAAGTGTTCGAAACCATTTTGGAATTAAATAGTGAATTACAAACCAGTTTATTGATCGCGACACATGATCGAAACTTAGCGAGCCAAATGGATCGCGTCTTAACGCTGCAAGATGGTCAATTACAAGTACTCTAATGATTCATCAGTAATTCTCGGTGAAAACCCGCTATAACCCGTACTGCTATACCCATCGCATCTCAAGGTGCGATGGGTATATATCTAAAATAGAGATATACCGCTCGCCATAGGCACACGTTAAATCACAAACCTCGCATCTTGAATGGCGAGCGGTATATCAGTTTTAATAGTCAAAAGTCTACAAAATGAAAATCTTTAAAGTGCCGCTGCATCTGGGCTAGAGGCTTCACCGAGAATTACTGATGAATCATGAAAGCGCCCTCATTGCGCAATTAAGCCAATTATTTCTGCAGCCAGTACATGGGCTTGGCATCGGTGATGATTGCGCCGTTGTGCCACTTAATCAACAACAAGCGTGGTTACTCAGTACCGATGCCTTAGTCGATGGCACGCATTTTTGTTCAAACTACATCACGCCTGAACAATTAGCTTATAAAGCCGTGATGGTCAATGTCAGCGATATTGCCGCGATGGGTGGCACACCGCAATCGGTGTTATTGACTTTAGGATTACCACAGGCTTTCAGTACTGAGTGGGTAACACGTTTTTTAACGGCACTAGCAACCGTGTTACAAGAATTACATATCACCCTAATCGGTGGCGACACCGTTGGTTCAGAGCAAGCCTTGTTTATCAATCTAACGATTATCGGCACCACGCTTTTGGCGCAAATTAAATATCGCCATAGCGCAAAAGCCGGTGACATTCTTGCCGTGACTAAACCACTGGGCGGCTCTTATGCCGGCTTACAATTACTATTAAAAAATTGGCGCGCTGAAGGAACTGATGCCGAATCCTGTCTCCAGCAACATCTTATGCCGCAAGCGCAATTGGCAGAAGGTCAATGGTTGGCTCGGCAAGCTGGCGTGCATGCGATGATGGATTTATCGGATGGCTTAAGCGCAGATTTATCCAAATTAAGCGCCGCCAGTAAGCTTGGCGCAGAATTAGTATTAGACGCCATTCCGATCGATCCGGCAGCAGCCAGGCTCGCTGCAGCCCATCAAACGCGGCCCATCGATATCGCTTACAGTGGTGGTGAAGATTATGCGTTATTACTGACTATCGCAGCGGAAGATTTTGCAACCATTAATACGGCTTATCAAGCGCATTTTAATAAAGCATTATGGCCGATTGGCACGATGATCGAGGGCTTGAGTAAATTAACTTTTGATGGCCAAGCCTTTGAATCCCAATTAGCTGGCTTTCAACATTTTGATTAATGGACGTATTTGAGTAAACCAACAATCACCACGATTGAACTGATGCCAACCGCCAACATCCATCTAAGCAAAGCGAATTTTAACTGGGCAATTTCGATTTGCGTATCTTTACGAATCATTACTCCCGCTGTATTAAGCTCGCTACGAACAGATTCTAAACCCTCATGCAAATCTTTGCTGCTCTTTTCAAAACCTAACAGCATATCTTTGCGTAACAATTCAGTTTCTTTACGGCCAGATTCTAAACCCTCATGCAAATCTTTGCTACTCTTTTCAAAACCCAACAGCATATCTTTGCGTAACAATTCAGTTTCTTTACGAGCCATTTCAAAACCATACTGCATATCTTTGCGTAACTGTTCGGTTTCTTTACGACCCACTTCAAAACCCAACAACATATCTTTTCGCAATAATTCGGTTACATTGGACAACCTTGATTCCGTTTCTCTTAGATCGCTACGTAACAATTGAGTGTCATTAGATAACCGTGACTCCGTTTCCTTTAACTCACTACGTAACAACCCAATATCATTAGACAATAATGATTTCGTCTCTCTTAACTCTCCCTTCGTGGCTAAATCTTTGTCATCCAATAACTGCTTGATTTCACACAAAACATCTTGCAACATATCTTCATTTCCTTGCACAATCGCTTCTGATTGCACTTGACTAAACTGAGCATTACGTAATTTTTTAAGATGATCGAGACTATTGTAACGAACCGAATGTGCTTTATGGATATTCATGATCTTTACCTCACACAATACTGAAATACAAGCCGATTGTATCATAATACCACTAATAAACAATTAGTTAAGCCTTTAAAGTCTCTGTTATTATCGCTAGCATTTTCACTCGCCAGATCGGCAAATAACTGGCAAATGCAGTAAATTCCGGATAATCATTCGCGACATCTTCGATATAAGCAAACGTGGTTATTAAATCAGCCAAATAATTTTTTGAGCCATCGCGCAACCATTTACGGGCAAAGATAAACAAGCATTTCAAATGCCGCTGCATGCCTTGCCAATCGAACCACTGTTGAAATTGCCTTAAACTAAATTCAACCGGACACGGTAATTGCCAATAAAAGATCGCTACCCATGCGTGCACTTGTTCTTTGGGCCACGCCACATAGCAATCACGCAGCAAAGATACTAAATCATAAGTGATGGAACCGGTTACCGCATCTTGAAAATCCAACACGCCGATTTGATGCTTAGGCAATAACATTAAATTACGCGAATGGTAATCACGATGAACACAGACTTGAGGATGCCTTTGAAGATCCGTTAGCAATAAAGCAAACGTCTCCGTCAAACACTGATCCAATTCAGCATCGATCGGTACACTTAAAAACTTTTCGATGAACCATTCACGACAATTGTTTAACTCCACGTGTGCTAAGTGTTGATCGAAGCGAGTCAAAGGCCAAGTGTCAATCACCGGCACTTGCTGAATTTTCAATAAGGGCTCAAAACAAGCTTGATACAAATCCGTTACTCGATCAATACTCAGTGACTGGCTCAATAAGGCATCGCCAAAATCTTCTAATAATAAAAACCCTAACTTCAAATCTTGCGCATAAATCCGGGGTGTCAACACTCCCGCAGCGCGAAACTGCTCGGCAACCGCCACAAAACCATGGCAATCTTCTAGGCTTGGTGGCGCGTCCATCAATAAATAACGATGTTCAGCAGTCACGATCCGAAAATAGCGCCGGAAACTAGCATCTCCTGGCAAAACAGTTATGTCACATGGCTGGCTATTGAGTGCCGTATGCAAAAAATCGTGTTGTTGCCGCTGACGTAAGCTTTCCATAAAAATAATTCACTTTTGTTATACTGTTTAAGTTTATGACCATGATCATACCCTATCTCCACCGTTTTGCCGTCGCGCCAATGATCGATTGGACCGATCGCCATTGCCGCTATTTTCATCGTTTGCTGTCCAAACGTGCGTTACTATATACAGAAATGATCACTACCGGCGCTATTCTACACGGTGACCAAACCCGTTTTTTAGCTTTTGATCCCAAAGAACATCCGGTCGCCTTGCAATTAGGCGGTTCTGACCCACACGTATTGGCGACCTGCGCTGTGATGGGTGAAGACTATGGTTATGCGGAAATAAACTTAAATGTCGGTTGCCCCAGTAATCGCGTTCAAAGTGGCCGCTTTGGCGCGTGTTTAATGAAAGAACCGCTCTTGGTCGCCAACTGCATCCACGCTATGCAAGCACGCGTTAACATTCCTATTACCGTTAAAACGCGACTTGGCATCGACTTCGATGATGACTATGACTTTGTGCAACGTTTTATTGCTGAAGTCCATGCCGCCGGTTGTCAGCATTTTATTCTCCATGCACGCAAAGCCTGGCTCAGTGGTTTGAGTCCCAAAGAAAATCGCGACATTCCACCACTGCAATACGATCGAGTCTATCAATTAAAACGCGACTTTCCGGGCTGCACTTTTATGATCAACGGCGGCATTCAAAATTTCGTTGCAATGCATGACCATTTAACCCACGTTGATGGCGTAATGTTGGGCCGAATTGCTTATCACAATCCTTATTTATTAGCATCCGTGGATAGCGAATTGTATGGTGATACCAAACCTATTAAAACTCGCAGTGCTATTTTGCAAGAATTGATCCCTTATCTGGAACAGCAATACGCCGAGCAAGGCCGTATCGAACACGTAACGCGGCATATCCTAGGATTGTGGCACGGCTTGGCCGGCGCCCGCGCTATTCGCCAAGCGTTGAGTGATCATAAAATGACGAGCTTAGAAAAATTAAACTATTTGAAAGACTTAAGCTTCCCTTAAGTTTAAACTTCTATACTGGACAAACAGTACTTTTTTTAAAAAAATGTACTGCTAAACCACTTAGACTAACTGTATAATGGCCGGTTTGATTATTGAATGCTAATCCACCAATAATAATCAAAATTTACTGAGCACCCGCATTAACTGCAACCAAGACATCTTTATTCACAATAATATTAAAGGAAATACCATGCCTCCTAAACATAGATACAACCCATTAAATACCACTGAACTTGACGAAGAGAAAGTCGAGGATAGCGAAGGCACCATGATCAACAAAGTAAGTCTTTGGTTAACTGTTGACCAGGTCTTAATTCAATTAGAAGGCCTCACGCCTAAAATCGAGAAACAACTCAAGACCCATTTACAAAAAAATGAAGAGCTTTTAGATTCTGTTATTACCCATCTAACGGTTATTGTCGATACTGATAAAGAACAAAAAGAACCTACAGAATCACAAAAAAAAGTCATCGAACAACATGCGCGTCATTACAGTTGGGTCATCGCATGCAAAACCACTATTCTCTTAACGCAGTTGGACTCATTAAACAACAGTAGTGAAAACAACAGTAGTGATACAGCTGCTACACGAAGCTCTTTAGCACTCTATCTTTTAAACCAACCAGATGTGCTTGATTTAGTCATCAAAGAATTAACAGGCAAAAAAGATGTTAATACATTATCCAACGATCTGCGTAACAGAATTTGGGCTCTTCAACTCAAATTTCGGGCGTTGAACTTATCCGGCAAAGTCATGTCTGATGATGATCAACGTTACTGGCGTAACACTTTTTTTGCTTTTGCCAGCATAGCTATCTTAGCAGAAGTAGCTTTTGCGGTGTTTCAAACAGACATTACCAAAGAGGGTTTGATTGGCATCGGTTGTCCAGCAGA
>CANCKG010000011.1 GCA_947378515.1 Gammaproteobacteria bacterium
TGCCCATCGTTTAATCGAAGAATGCATGTTAGCCGCCAATGTCTGCACAGCTAAATTTTTGAGCGAACAAGATTTCCCAACGCTGTATCGGACCCATTTAGGCCCTAAGCCTGAAAAACTCGAAAATCTGCGACGTTTCTTAGGAGAGCTGGGTTTGACTTTAGGTGGCAAAGACAAGCCCCAACCCAAAGATTACGGCGTATTGCTGGCCAGTCTAAAAGATCGGCCCGATGCCCATTTGATTCAAACGATGTTATTGCGCTCGTTATCTCAAGCCGTCTACACGCCTGAGAATCAAGGCCATTTTGGCCTTGCCTACGATGCTTACACCCATTTCACCTCGCCGATTCGCCGTTATCCTGATTTATTGGTCCATCGCGCGATCAAACATGCTCTGGGTAAGAAAAACATCAATGCTTATCCTTATGATCAAGCGAAGATGGTCTTTTTTGGTGAGCATTGTTCCTTAACCGAACGTCGGGCCGATGATGCCACCCGCGATGCCACCGATAGTCTCAAATGCCAATACTTGAAAGACAAAGTCGGACAAGAATTTATCGGCGTCATCACCCATGTCACTGGCTTTGGTTTCTTCGTTGAGTTAAAAGATATCTATGTCGAAGGCCTGGTCCATGTCAGCACGTTGAAAAACGATTACTATCAATTTGATGTCGCGACTGCTCGCTTACGTGGTGAACGTTCGGGTCAAATGTTTAGACTGGGCGATAAAGTCCAAGTGTTAGTGGCGCGAGTCGATATTGAAAACAAGAAAATTGATTTTGCCCTGGTGGGTCAAGCCGATACCGGTGTCGAAGGCAAACTCAAAAAATCCAGTGCCAAGCCAAGCCCCAAAGGCGCGGCCGGCACCAAACCTGCTAAAGTGAGCACTGATGCCGAAGCTTCACCTAAGAAAAAACCACGGCGTCGGTCACGCAAAAAAGCTGGCGTATAAAACAAACCCCTGTCATTGAAGCAATGGCAGGGGGGCGGGGCTTAACGCCTATTAAGATCAATCGCAAGCACAATCACCTAACCCCGCTAAACATTCACTTAAACACTCACCACATCCTGAAAGTGATTCACACAACCCGTTAGCCACACAACTGAGGCCATTAAAGGCACTGCTACACGGACAACACAAACAATCCATGATGCCTTTGCCAGCCTCGGCGCTAGGGCAACAAGTCGTCGGGCATGGCGGGCAACAAGCAGCTAAATTAAAGCAACAACTACTATCAGCACTACTACTATTATTTGTATCCACGAAAACAACTGTAGTATTACCATTGCTCGCTACCGTGGTAGTGCCATCACTGTAATAAAAACAACAACAGCCATCGCAATAGGCATCACAGCATGTTGAACGATTATGAAGTTTCGAAAGCTAACAACGATTCGGGTAAAAATGAGTAATAGCATAGGTGGTAAGTTATAATGTGATCCGTGCACAAAGCCTCAGTGCCACCGATTACACCCCTAACGTTGACGTTTAACCACCGAATTTTTTATGAACCCTGCAAAAGTTTTACTCGTTATTCTCGATGGCTTTGGCATTAGCCCCAAGCTGGAACACAATGCCATCGCCCATGCCGATGCCCCAACCTGGCAACAGTTATGGGCAATTGCACCCCACAGTTTATTGGAAGCATCGGGGTTGGCGGTTGGTTTGCCGGCAGGACAGATGGGTAATTCTGAAGTGGGTCATTTGACCATCGGCGCCGGCCGGGTACTGTATCAAGATTTAACCCGCATCGATCACGCCATTGCTAAGCAGGCATTAGACCATAATGTCATCTTACAAAATGCTCTTAGCTTGGCGGCGACGCGCAATTCTTCTGTCCATTTCCTTGGCTTATTATCCGATGGTGGCATTCACAGTCACGAACAGCACCTCTATGCTTTACTGGCACAATGTCAACATCATGCTTTAACGAAAGTCTCTATCCACGCCTTTCTCGATGGTCGCGATGTCCCGCCAAAAAGTGCTGAAATTGCTCTTCATAAACTCGAACAAGTCTGTGCGGATCTTGGTTGTGGTTCTATCGCTTCATTATGTGGCCGCTATTATGCGCTGGATCGTGATCAACGCTGGGATCGCATCGAGACCGCCTATGATTTATTAACCCTCAACCAAGCAGACTTTCACGCTGATAATGCCCTCGATGGCTTGAAAGCGGCTTATGCGCGTGGCGAGACCGATGAATTCGTTAAGCCGACGCTAATCGGATCCCATACAGCCATTCAAGATAATGACGTGGTAATTTTTTGGAATTACCGTTCCGATCGAGCGCGTGAATTAGCACGCGTTTTTTTGACGCCTGATTTCAGCGATTTCACCCGCCACACGGTTCCTAAACTCGGCGCTTTTGTCAGTATGACGAAGTATGCCGATGATATTGCCAGTCAACCTCTGTTTGCACCGCAAAGCTTAACCAATACCCTGGGCGCTTATGTAGCATCTCTTGGTATCCCGCAATTGCGGATCGCGGAAACCGAAAAATACGCGCACGTGACGTTTTTCTTCAATGGCGGGGAAGAGGCGCCGTTGATCGGTGAACAACGTTGTTTGATCGCCTCGCCAAAGGTCAGCACTTATGATTTGCAGCCGGCCATGAGTGCGCCAGAAATCACCCTTGAATTAACCAAAGCCCTCGACCAACAACACTATGGCTTTATTGTTTGTAATTTTGCCAATCCCGATATGCTCGGTCATACGGGAAATTTTGACGCCACCAAGCACAGTATCGAAATCCTTGATGGCTGTTTAAATAAAGTCTTAGCCAGCGCCAAGTTAAATGGCTACGATGTGATCATCACCGCTGACCACGGCAATGCCGAATGCATGTATGATGAACAAACGCATCAAGCCCATACAGCACATACCACTGATCCGGTGCCTTTTGTCTATGTGGGTCGCGTTATTCAAGCAATACAACCCACCGGCACCTTAGCCGATATTGCGCCGACGATTTTATCGTTAATGGATTTAGCGATTCCACCCGAAATGACCGGTAAAATCTTAATTCAGAGTAAGGCGTAATGATTACTGTTCAACGCAGCTTAATAACCCTAGGCATCTTTATTTTTGCCTTATTAGCCTATGCCTTAAAATCTATCCTCGAACCTTTTTTAATCGCCGCTCTGTTTGCTTATTTAGGTAATCCTCTCGTCTGCCGTTTACAACGCTGGCGCTTACCACGCACGCTCGCGGTAATCATTGTGTTTTTATTGATGATTTTAGTCTTGACACTCTTTTTAGGGTTATTAATTCCCTTATTGCAAAAACAAGTGTTTTTATTATTTGCGAAAATTCCCACGTTAATCACGTATATCCAGACAGCAGGATTGCCTTGGCTCAATCAATTGCTCGATAACTTTGGCTTAAGCCAATATTTACAAACTGAATCGTTAAAAACATTGCTGCACCAACATTGGCAGCAAATCAGCGGTTATTTAAGCACTTTTTGGCATTCATTATCGCAATCGAGTTTTGCTTTCTTAAGCTTTATTATCGATTTATTATTAATTCCCGTTGTGACTTTTTATCTGCTACGCGATTGGCCTATTTTATTAACCAATATCGAAACCTTGCTGCCAAGACGCTATGCAGGCAATACCGTACGGCTATTAAGTCAATGCGATGACGTATTGGGTGCTTTTTTCAAAGGCCAGTTATTAGTGATGTTGTGCTTAGGATTAATGTATTCTTTAAGCTTAAGCTTACTTGGTATCCAATTCGGTTTATTGATCGGCTTAATGGCAGGTTTATTAAGCATTGTGCCTTATTTGGGTTTCAGTATCGGTTTAATCGCAGCAAGTATTGCCGCCCTCGTCCAATTTCACGACTATGCCCACTTAATCTATGTCTTAATCGTCTTTTTAGTGGGTAATGCCTTAGAAGGCATGGTCCTCACGCCTTGGTTAGTCGGTGATAAGATTGGCTTACATCCGGTGGCCGTCATTTTTGCTATCTTAGCCGGTGGTCAATTAGCCGGTTTCATTGGTATTTTAGTGGCTTTACCCGTCGCCGCTGTTTTAATGGTGTTTTTACGTGAATTACACCAGCATTATCTCGATGGGTCGTGGGCGAAATAATGACAATCGGTCAACAAATATTAGCTATTAACCTTAAATCGCACACCGATTTTTCCAGCTTCTATCCTGGCCCTAATCGCTTAGTGGTCAATAGCTTAAAGCAATTGACCCCAGGGGATTTTATCTATGTCTGGGGAGTGACGAGCATTGGGGTCAGTCATTTATTACAAGCTTGTTGTGCCGCGGCAGAAACGCGTGGCCAACGCGCTATTTACCTCGATTTAAACGTGCATGCATCGATCGGGATTGAATTTTTGGAAGGATTAGAAGACTACGATGTCATCGTCATCGACCATCTCGAAGCGATTGTCGGTCTTGAACAGTGGGAACAAGCGTTATTTCATCTGTATAATCGCATTCATGCGCTCCAACACAGTTTGATTATCGGCGCTCATGTTGCACCTCTTGCGCTTAATTTGCACTTAGCCGATCTTAGCTCGCGCTTAAAAGCCATGCTAGTGTTACAACTCAAACCTTTAAATGATGCCGATAAATTAATGGCTTTGCAACAACGCTCGACTCAATTGGGCCTCGATCTACCGAATGACGTTGGCCAGTATTTATTAAACCATGCCGAACGAAATTTAGCCCATTTATTGAGCCTATTAGCAACACTGGATATGGCGTCCCTCCGTGCCCAACGTAAATTAACCATCCCTTTTGTTAAACACATTTTAGCGAGCCTTTTATGAATTCAGCCACCATACTTCGTCGTCATTCGATCCCTGTTAATGTCGGCAATATCATCGTCGGTGGCACCAACCCGATTGTGGTGCAATCGATGACCAATACCGATACCGAAGACGCAGCAGGGACTGCTCGGCAAATCGAAGCTTTATGGAAAGCCGGCTCTGAATTAGTGCGCATCACCGTCAATACTGAAAAAGCCGCGGCTCAAGTACCGCATATTCGCGATTTATTATTGAAAAAAAATTGTGCTGTGCCGATAGTCGGTGACTTTCACTACAATGGCCACACTTTGTTAGAAAAACATCCCGCGTGCGCCGAAGCGCTAGCGAAATATCGCATCAACCCTGGCAATGTCGGCTATGGTCAAAAACGCGATCGGCAATTTTCGATCATGATTGAAACGGCCTTACGCTACGCTAAACCGGTGCGAATCGGCGTCAATTGGGGCAGTTTGGATTCGAGTCTTTCGACTCGGTTAATGGATGAAAATGGCCGCGCCGCTAATCCACTACCTGCCGCGGCTATTATGCGAGAAGCATTGATTTTATCGGCGTTACAGAGCGCAGAACTAGCGGTTCAGCTAGGGCTTGCACAGGATAAGATTATCCTATCGTGCAAAGTTAGTAGTGTATCTGAATTGATCGCTGTTTATCAAGATTTAAGCATACGCTGCGATTACTCCCTGCATCTTGGTTTGACCGAAGCTGGCATGGGCATTAAAGGTATCGTCGCTACCACCGCGGCGTTATCAGTCTTATTGCAACAAGGTATCGGCGATACCATTCGCACTTCACTCACGCCAGAACCCAATGGTGATCGCACGCTCGAAGTTAAAGTCAGTCAAGAAATCATTCAGAGTTTAGGTTTACGGGCGTTTAACCCGAGTGTAACGGCCTGTCCGGGTTGTGGACGCACCACCAGTTCCGTTTACCAAGAATTAGCCGCCAGTATTCAAGGTTTTTTAACCGATACTATGCCTTTGTGGCGCAAGCAATACAGCGGTGTTGAAAATCTGCATGTCGCCGTGATGGGATGTATCGTCAATGGTCCGGGTGAAAGTAAACTGGCGAATATCGGCATTAGTTTACCAGGCAGCGGCGAAGCACCGATTGCGCCAGTGTTCATCGATGGCCAAAAAGCTGCGACTTTAAGAGGCAGCCATATTGCACAAGAATTTCAACAATTGGTAGAAGACTATATAGCACGGAGTTATCCTAGAATATAACGCTAGCGGCGCCGTTCGCTGCCTCAATCGTCGCCGGCACACCGAGTGGAATTGGTTGATTACGCAAGCTATGACCGAAACCTTTGAGTGTAAACACGGGGACGCTCTGGGCCTGAGCAAATTCTGTTAAAACACGATCGAGTTGCGCTTGAGCAATTATTGATAAATCCTCGCCAAAATCACCAAGAATAATCGCCCGTGCGGCTTGCCAAACACAGACATTATTCAAATGGATTAACAGACGATCGAGCCGATAAGCCGTTTCATTGATATCTTCGATGAAGAGAATTTTATCTTGTGATTGAAGTTGCCAAGGTGTGCCTAGGCTGGTTTGAATGAGACTCAAACACGTACCGGCGGTAATGCCGGTTAAAGTAAGGCTCTGTCGAGCAGCCTGATTAAGAGGCTTCAAGTCAGTTAACCGATAATCCGCCAACCCACCCTGCCATAATTTCAGCAATGCCGCCACATCGCGCGGATCGCTTAAGCCTAAAGCCACTTGCCTGGCCATTGGGCCATGCAAGCTAGGCCATTGCCACGCTTGATTCAACCACAGATGCAACGTGGTGATATCGCTGAAACCAACCAGCAACTTTGGCTTAGCGGGTTTGGGGGTTTTCATGAAGGCTGGCATCAAGCGTGTCGTGCCATGGCCACCACGCACGCACCAGATAACTTCACTGTCAGTGGCATTTAACGTTTGCTGTAATTGCGTTAAACGCTGCTCATCACTATTGGCTAAAAAATCATGCTCGCCCAATAGATTAGGACTTATACGAGCCTGGTAGCCTTCTTGATGTAAAAAGCACTGAATAGCATCCGCCACCTCTACTTCAAACCGACCCGATGGCGCGATAATATCAATAATGGCGCCTGGTACAATCTTAGGCCACATGGGTGTTAATACTCTTGTTTAGTTTGAACAAGTATTCCGCACAATTTATCAATTTTTTCGAGCATTTGCAAAGTCACTTCTTTCAAATCGGGACTTAATGGCCGAATAAAGGTTTGGTGACCATCTAAAATCAATTGCCGAAATACATAGCGATTATCTTTTTTCAAATACACCAGGGCATAATCACGATCTTGCGGAGTTCGACCATCATCAAAAATCAAGGTCGTATGAATAGGAAACATCGGATTCATCGAGGCATCAGGCATTTTCAAAGCAAACGACGCACCACTGAATTTTACATCACTCAACACGATGGGTTTAAATGCTAACAAATCTTCTTGTTGCAAAGGTTTTTTCACCGCGAGTTTGTACTGAGATAAATCTGTCCATTCGATAATCGGTACTTTTTGCCAACCCGATTGTAATATTTCTAAATCCATCGGCGCTAACCAAGGAATTGGCACTTCACCACGCAACTGCTCAAGACTCAACCCAAAATAGCGAGCAATCGCAATCAAACTAGGCGCATGCGGGCGGGTACTCGTCCCTTCGACAATACGATGTAGCGTCGGTTGCGGCATTCCAATCAAACGAGCCAATTCGGCTGTTTTCAATTCACGCTCAAACATTAAACGCTTTAATACTTGGCTAATCAACGATTTTTCTTTCATAGGAAAGTTCTTTAATAGTTGCCCCTAGCACTTGTCTAGGGGATTTAAATTAAGAAAGGTAATATTTCATCATACTTTCTTTTTTGTCCTTTTTTTGATTCTTCATCCAGTTAATTGCTGTTTATGGATAAAATATAACACAAAAAATTACCAAACAAAGATTCCATACATGTTACGATAAAAGCTAAACTTCAGCCAATAAAAACAAACAGTTATTGTGATTATTATAGCTTTTTAATTGGCCGAGACCAACCGCTAATACTAATTTGTTTTGCTCGTGCCAACGTTAAGGTATTAGCCGGCGTGTTTTCAGTAATCGTCGAACCAGCTCCAACGGTGGTTTTTTCACCGATAATAACGGGAGCGACTAGCTGACTATTCGAACCAATAAAGGCTTCATCTTCGATGATCGTCGCATGCTTTGCAACTCCATCGTAATTACAGGTAATAACTCCCGCGCCAATATTCACTTTTTCACCAATAATTGCATCACCCAAATAACTCAAATGGTTCGCTTTCGACGCTTTACCTAGTCGGGTTTTTTTTAATTCAACAAAATTGCCGACCTGCGCGGCTTCAGCCACATAGGTTTCTGGTCGCAGCCTGGCAAAAGGACCAATGACTGCTTCTGCATCAATAATTGCACCATCAAGCATAGTATTGGCATGAATAGTCACATTTTTAGCAATAGATGAATTTTTAATTTGACAGTTTGACCCAATAGTGACCCCAGAGGCTAATTGCACTTCTCCTTCAAAAATACAATTGATATCAATAAACACATCTTCAGCTGCTGTTAATCGACCACGAATATCTATTCTATTTGGATCGGCCAACGTTACGCCGATTTGCATTAAAGCACGAGCCTGACACAGCTGATAGTAGCGCTCAACAATACTTAATTGAAAACGATCATTCACGCCCTGCACTTCCATTGCATCTTTCACCGTAACGGTGCTAAGTTTAGTGCCACGTTCATGCGCTAAGCGAATAACATCGGTTAAATAATACTCACCTTGAGCGTTATTGGCACTCAACAGCGGTAAACATTGCTGTAGTAACGACAATGAGCATAACATTAGCCCTGAATTAATTTCACTTATTTGTCGCTCCGCTTCATTCGCATCGCGTTCTTCAACGATTGCTTGCAAAAACCCTGCCGCATTGCGAATAATGCGTCCAAAACCGTAAGGATCGGGTACTTTTGCCGTCAGCACTACTAACTCAGCACCTTGCTGTGCTTGTTCAAGCATTTTTTTCAAGCTCGAATAGCTCACCAAAGGAACATCACCATAGAGTACCAAGACATGACTGCAATCTGGCAACGCATCATGTTTAATCGCCTGCATCAGGGCATGGCCGGTACCCAATGTTGCGGCTTGATGAATCCACACAATGGCTGAGTTAAGCACGCTTTGTTGTAATAAGTCGCCTTGCTGACCATAAACAATGGACGTCTTGAAGGCATTCAAACGCGAAGAGGTATCTAACACGTGTTGCAACAAAGACTTAGCAGCAACACAATGCAATACCTTAGGCAGAGAGGAACACATTCGTTTACCCTGACCTGCAGCTAAAATTACGACATGCAATTTCATTACTTATCTCATTTTATGTAATTGTTAAACTTAAGCTATTGCATTATAAGATTAAACTATTTTAGTTAAAAGCATTATTATTCCGTCAGTTAGCGATAACGCTTGGAATAAATAAAGACTAAGCAATGAGGCAAGCTGAATTCGGAAAAAAACAACGAGGGCACAAAAAAATGCTACTGGAATAGATTTCGGGGCTAGAACCACACAGATAAGGCATTTCAATAAAAAAATGCCGATTATTTCTAATAGCGTCGCCCACGCAATTTAGCAATGGCTTGCAATTGAGCCGCTGTTTCTGCTAATTCAGTCAAAGCCCGTGCATATTCTACCGCTTCTGTTTGACCTTGTAGCGCATCCATCGCTGCTTGTTTGGCGATTAAGATAGCTTCTTCATCTAAATCTTCAGCACGAATCGCTGTATCAGATAATACGGTCACAGCCTCAGGCTGAACTTCTAAAAAACCACCCGAAATGTAAAACACGTGTTCAGTCCCATCTGCCAAAACAGCCCGAATATCACCAGGTTTCAGCACTGCCAGTAATTGGGTGTGGCCTGGCGCAATACCTACATCACCCAACTCAGTAGTCGCATAAATCATACTCGCGTCACCTGAATATAAAGCTTTTTCGGCACTGACAATGTCTAAGTGTAATACTTTTTCCATAACTTACTCTTAATCAATGGGAAATCATAATATTTTATATTGTGGTACCACCAAGTTGTTACGTA
>CANCKG010000012.1 GCA_947378515.1 Gammaproteobacteria bacterium
GAATTATTCACGGATTACAGCGAGTATATTTGAATTGTTATAATTTGACGATTATAAGTTCATCCAAATTCCTTAGCTGGTTTGAAACCCCGCCCTTCAGGGCGGTAAGAGCGCCGTACCTCGGCCTACGCCTAAGGTTTCACAAGGTGCGGACTTGTTCGATTTGCACACCTCTTCCAAGTCTAAAACACTCCGGCCTAAAGGCCGGAGACTTTCTTGCTAAGCCTAGTTCGCTACTTCCAACAATAAAGCTACAGACGGGCGGGGACAAGCGGGCCCCTACGGTACAACGACAAAGGGCGCATCAATAGAGAGGCGCCCTTTGTCGTTTAATATGGCGGAGAGAGAGGGATTCGAACCCTCGATGGAGCTTTAGACCCCATACTCCCTTAGCAGGGGAGCGCCTTCAGCCGCTCGGCCATCTCTCCGGAATGCTCTACATTACTATTTATTACTTTGCTAACCTATACTCTCTTCGCAGGACAAGAGCCTACAGCCACTCGGCCACATCGAAGGAATGCTCTACATTACTATTTATTACTTTGCTAACCCATACTCCCTTAGCAGGACAAGAGCCTACAGCCGCTCGGCCACATCGAAGGAATGCTCTACATTACTATTTATTACTTTGCTAACCTATACTCTCTTCGCGAACAGCGATTATAGACACTTGTGCCGAACAAGCCAAGATGTTTTCGTGAGATAAGAGTAATTATTTTCAATTAGCAGCTTAATGTGCTCCAAGTTGTTCCGCTAACCAACTCTCGACAATCAATTTTGCCGCATAGCTATCGACATCACTCTTTTGCAAATAGCGATAGCCGCCAGCTTCAAACAGCTCGGCTCTGGCACTTTTAGTGGTTAATTGCTCATCGATGATCTGAATGGGGATGTCACAGTGTGATTTCAAACAATCAATAAAATCCAGTGCTTGTTGGGTGGCGCGTTGGGCTTTGCCATCGGGTCTAAGTGGCATCCCGACAATAATGACATTCGGTTTCCACGTCGTGAGTAACGTACGAAGTTGTTTTACATCAACCGGTATTCCAGCATGACAGACTAGTTGGTGTAAGGCACGCGCACTGCTCGTTAAACTTTGACCTATGGCGACGCCGGTTTTTTTAGCCCCGACATCAAAGCCAAGGACAATTATATTCATCATAAGATTTAATTTCCTTACGCGATGAGGTGATTCTTAAGAGGAGAGAATCGCGATTCTTTCCTCTTAAGCGCAAGTGCGGGTCTCCCGCGCGCAGCGTTTAATTAAAGTCATGCATGGCCATCCTCTTCGATTAAACCGGCTAAATTGAAATGCACGTCATCCATCGCTTGGTGCCAGCGTTGTTCGTAAGGCGTATGAAATAACAGTTCTGGTGTGGCCGGCGCTATTAACCAGTTAGTTTGACTGAGTTCGTATTCCAGTTGACCGGGGCCCCAAGAAGCATAGCCTAAGATGATCATAAAGTCTTGCGGTGCTTTTTGCTGTGCGATAGCACTTAAAATATCTTGAGATGTGGTAATGGCGATATCATTGGCAATGGGCAAGGTGGTGCGCCAAGCACCCGTTTGTTGATGTAAGACAAAGCCACGTTCGCGTTGTAGAGGGCCGCCGATGAGTAAGGGATAATAAGGAAAAGATTTGGCTGTTTTTAAGTGTTGATCAAAAAAAAGATCGGCCACACTCATGGCGATCGGTTGATTGATGAGTAAAGCGATCGCACCTAATTCGTCATGTTGGCAAAGATAGCAAACGCCGTGATCAAAAGGAGAATGACTTAATTTTGGCATGGCAATCAATAGGTGTCCTGCTAATGTCAAAGTATGGTTAGATAAAAAACGTTCAGTATTCATCTCTTTCCATTTTAAGACCGAAAGTCTTCAAAAAGTTAGCCCTGGGGTCAGCGCGTTTGCGCGTGCCACCTTGGGTTCTCATTATGTTAGAATCAACACTATTTATTGTGCATTGGTCGCTATATGAACGTTTTAATGATGATGGGTTTTTCATTGGCTATCTTAACCCTCATGCTCGTATTTTGGTTGTTGGTGCAGCAAGCTAAACACCACTTAAGCCTGTCTAAGCTGCAAACTAGCATAGATTTTTTTCAAAGCAATCAAAGTGAAATTAAAACCAATTTAACGGATTTTCAAACACGGTGGCAAAACCAGAATCAAGAGCAAGCCCAAGCTCACCATCAGTTCCAATTAGCGACAGTTAAATTAATTCAAGAAAATCTCAACCATTTACAGCAACAATTATTACAACTATTAACGCAAAAAATCGATGGACAAGCAAGCCAAATCCAAAATTTAACTACCCAAGTCGATGCGCGTTTGCGTGATATTTCAGGTCAGGTTGATAAACGTTTGACCGAAGGCTTTGAAAAAACCAATGCGACGTTTACCGATGTGGTTAAGCGCTTAGCGTTGATTGACGAAGCGCAAAAGAAAATCACCGAATTGTCGATCAATGTGGTGTCATTACAAGAAATTTTAGCCGATAAGCGTTGTCGTGGCGTGTTTGGCGAAGTGCAATTGGCCGCTTTGGTGCAAAACGTCATGCCGAGTGCCAGTTTTGCTTTGCAATACACCTTAGGTAATAGCAAACGTTGTGATTGTATTTTATTTTTACCGGAACCGACCGGTTCGATGGTCATCGATGCCAAATTTCCGTTAGAAGCTTTTCGACGCAGTGTGCAAATCGATTTGCCCGAAGCTGAACGAAAAAGTGCTGAAAAGCAATTCAAGCTGGATGTCCGTGCCCATATTAAAGCCATTGCCGAAAAATATATTTTATTGCCTGAAACGACCGATAGTGCCATCATGTTTATTCCCGCCGAAGCGGTGTTTGCTGAAATTCACAGTCGTCATCCAGATGTGGTAGAAGAAGCCCAGCGCCAACGCGTGTGGCTAACGTCGCCGACCACATTGATGGCTGTGTTAACGACGGCTAGGGCTATTTTAAAAGACGCGGCGACCCGTCAACAAGTCTCACTCATTCAAAAATATTTGCATGAATTATCAAAAGATTTTGAACGTTTTCAAGTTCGGATGGACCAATTAGCCAAGCATGTTGCTCAAGCCCATAAAGATGTCCAAGAAGTGCATGTGTCGGCGACGAAAATAACGGATCGGTTTGGTAAAATTGAGCGGGTGGAATTGCTGGAATCGCAGGATTCTTGAGTGTAATAGGCCGGTTTCCGTGTAAAATGGCTAAAATAGCAAGCTAACCGTATTTTTCATAAGGACTGACTTCATGACTTCCAGCATGACGGGTTTCGCTCGATTTTCCCATCAAATCAGTGTGGCGCAAATAACTTATGAGATTCGCGCTTTAAATCACCGCTTTTTAGATATCAGCATGCGTTTGGCTGAGCCGGTGCAAAATTTTGAGCCGCTGTTGCGTGCCGAATTACGGCAATTTTTTGCGCGCGGTAAATTCGACGTTACGATTAAATTTGAATGGCATGCAGATAAGAATCATAGTTTGCCTATTGATCAAGGGATGCTTAATCACCTTATTGAAGCAATAGATCGGGTGGCTAAGCAAATGATAAACCCTGCTCCCGTATCACCATTAGAGTTGTTGCGTTGGCCAGGTATTTTGGGGTTAGAGCCTATTGATCAAATCACGTTATGGCAAGATATCAGCTACGGTTTTAAGCAAAGCGTGGCTATTTTACAAGGTGCGCGTGAAGTAGAAGGTCAAGTGATTAAGCGTTATTTAGAAGAACGCATCGTAAAAATAGTAGCGATCAGCGATGCATTGCAAGCGAGCCTGCCAGAATTATTGTGTGCTCAGCAAGCGCGTTTACAAAAACGCTGTACGGATGCAAGTTTGAGTCTGGATGCTAATCGTTTGGCGCAAGAGATCGTCATGTTTGCTCAGAGGTCAGATATTGCCGAAGAAATTTCGCGCTTAATGAGTCATGCAGCAGCGGTGCGGCAGTTGTTAACGGAATCGGCCGGTCATGGTCGACGGTTAGATTTTTTAATGCAAGAATTGAACCGCGAAGCAAATACCATCGGTGCTAAATCATTATGTGCCGTGCAAACGGCGCAGGTCATTGAATTAAAAGTGTTAATTGAACAGATGCGTGAACAAATTCAAAATATTGAGTAAGGGGCGCCCTAAATGAAGGAAAGTCGATGCTAGGAACACTTTATATTATTTCCGCACCTTCAGGCTGTGGTAAGACGAGTTTGGTGAATGCGATGTTGCAATCAGCCAGTAATATGCTGTTGTCTATTTCTTATACCACTCGAGCGATGCGACCCGGTGAACAAGACGGTGTTAACTACCATTATGTGACGCCAGAAGCGTTTGACGAAATAGCGGTAGCGGAGCAATTTTTAGAATCCGCTAACGTTTTTGGCAATTGTTATGGAACTTCGCGTAGTAAAGTGGAAGAACAATTACACTCTGGCTATGACGTG
The DNA here is from genome assembly GCA_947378515.1 of Gammaproteobacteria bacterium. Classification (GTDB taxonomy): domain Bacteria; phylum Pseudomonadota; class Gammaproteobacteria; order CAISUE01; family CAISUE01; genus CAISUE01. The sequence goes on from CANCKG010000012.1 coordinate 4,435, forward strand.
GTATTAGAAATTGATTGGCAAGGAGCGCGGCAAATTCGCTGTAGCTTCGCGAATGTGGTGAGTATTTTTATTTTACCACCGTCAAAAGAAATCTTATTAACACGTTTGTGCAGCCGACGGCAAGACAGTGTCGAGGTTATTCAACAGCGCATGGCGTTGGCTCACGATGAAATGGCGCATTGCGGTGAATACGATTATATTATCATTAATGATAATTTCGATTATGCGCTGGCTGATTTAAATGCGATCGTGCATGCGAGACGCTTACGCGTTGCGCACCAATTGCATCGCTTTGAGCACTTGATCGCTAAATTGTGTAGCGATTAATATTGCTGATTTTTATTTTCATCGATTGCGTCTTGGCGTAAAACCCGCTATAATTTGTGGCCCTTTTTAGTATCTTTGAAAGTTGGGTGAGTAACCCTTTTAATTGTGGAGTAGATCACATGTATGCAGTAATAGTGACTGGCGGCAAACAATATCGTGTCGCGATCGGCGAGACCCTAAAAATTGAAAAATTGCTTGCTGAAGTCGGCACGGAAGTTTCTTTTGATCAAGTTTTATTGGTTGCCAATGGCGATGATGTTAAAATTGGCACGCCAACAGTTGCGCATGCGACTGTTAGCGGTGAAGTCTTAGCGCAAGCGCGTTTAGCCAAAGTAAAAATCATTAAATTTCGGCGTCGTAAGCATTATCGTAAACAACAAGGGCATCGTCAGTACTATACCCAAGTTAAAATTACAAAAATTCAAGTAGGCTAAGTCTTTAGCTAGGAGTTCGTCATGGCACATAAAAAAGCCGGTGGTAGTACGCGCAATGGTCGCGATTCAGAAGCAAAACGTTTAGGCGTTAAAAAATTTGGTGGCCAAGCAGTCGTGGCGGGTAACATCATCATTCGTCAACGTGGTACGCGTTACCATGCAGGTCCTAATGTCGGCATGGGCAAAGATCATACGTTATTCGCGTTGATCGACGGTTATGTGTTATTTACTTTGAAAGGTATGCCATTACGTCAAACTGTCACAGTTGAACAAAGCCGCAAAGGCCCTAAACTCGTGTCAACCGTTGTTTAAAACGCGTTGTCTTTAAGTTAGTACCCCAAACGCAATAAAAAAGGCCCTTCATGGGCCTTTTTTATTGCGTTTGGGTTAAGATCGAAGCTTCATGCTGAAGCCACTGCTAAAGTCATTATCCTCGGTGCCTGAAACAGTGGTGGTTGGTTCACCAGTGGCAGGTGTGCTAGATCTCGAGGCCGCTTTCTCATAACCTACTCGAATGGCTAGTTCCAGTTCTGTTTTCTGTAAAAAATCTTCGGCTTTGCCTGGTTTAAAACCAAAATTATTCTCATTTAGAAATTCTGCTCGAAAGGCTTGCTGAGTATTGACAGATAAAGTTTCAAATAAAGCCACATGATCTTTGTTGAGAAAAGAGGCTATATTTAAGCCTTGGCTAATATTTTTTTGTTGGGAGATTTTAGTTTGTAAGTTTAAAAGCATGGCATAGTCATGCATGGGGTCAACGGTAACCACCGGTGCTGTCATCGGTTTAGAACTAAAAAGGACTTTGCTCACATGATGCATGGAGGCTAAAAAATTTCGCGCAGTGCCTGTCTGCGTGGCATTGACGGGTCGTTGTGCCTTTGCTGCCGCCAGGTTGGCTTGGCGGTTTTGTTGTTCTTGCGCGGGTGATAGCGAAAAATTAGCCGCGACGATAGCACTGACAGCAGCTTTATACATCTTAGGGAAGCTGTCATCATTGCGGTAGCTGGTGTTAAAAGCGTTCTGAGTCCCCACAGACATCAACGCTAAATTTTGCTCAATGATGGCGGGTAAATCCAGGTGTTTATCCCACTTGCTTCTGGCACTCGCTATTTGAATGGCTACTAGGGCAGCGAGATCATTTTCTTTACTAAATAGTCTTGGCATAAGCTTACCTTTAAAGTTCTAGGATGACGTGAGTTCATCATAGGCCAATGAAACTTAAGGTTTGCTGAAGTCTATTCTATTCACAATGCTGCGTGCGGCAATCCTGTAAAACAAGCTGTTAATAGGCTAAGGGCTGAACAGTTGCACCTTTACTTCAGTAAAGGTTTTAAAAAACGGGCGGTATGGCTTTTTTTGCATTTCACCACTTGTTCGGGTGTGCCGACACAGAGAATTTGGCCGCCGCCACTACCACCCTCAGGCCCTAAATCAATCAACCAATCCGCGGTTTTAATGACATCGAGATTGTGTTCGATGACCACTAAGGTATTGCCGAGATCGCGCAAGCGATGTAGCACAATCAATAATTGCGCGATATCGGCAAAATGTAGCCCAGTGGTGGGTTCATCGAGTAAATACAATGTGTTGCCGGTATCGCGTTTAGATAATTCTTTGGCAAGTTTGATCCGTTGTGCTTCGCCACCTGATAAAGTCGTCGCGCTTTGGCCCAAAGCAATATAGCTTAAGCCCACATCAAGCAGGGTCTGACATTTGCGGGCAATGACCGGTACGGCTTGAAAAAAACTGAAAGCTTCTTCGATGGTCATCGTTAAGACATCGTGAATGCTTTTACCCTTATAGTGAATTTCTAAGGTTTCGCGGTTATAGCGTTTGCCATGACATTGATCGCAGGTGACATACATATCGGCTAAAAAGTGCATTTCCACTTTGATTAAACCATCGCCTTCACAGGCTTCACAACGCCCGCCTTTGACATTAAAACTAAAACGTCCTGGGGTGTAGCCACGCGACCGTGCTTCGGGGGTGGCGCTAAATAATTCACGAATGGGCGTGAAAATTCCAGTGTAGGTAGCAGGATTGGAGCGTGGTGTGCGACCGATCGGGCTTTGATCGATATCAATGACTTTATCGAGCAATTCAAGACCAAGAATTTTTTGATAAGGGGCGGCCGTGCGCTCACAAGCACCATTTAAGACATTAGCGACGATAGGATAGAGTGTATCATTAATGAGTGTGGATTTGCCGGAACCCGATACGCCGGTGATGCACGTCATTAACCCTAAGGGGATTTCAACGGAGATATTTTGCAAATTATTGCCACTCGCTTTGATAATTTGCACCACTTGCGTTGGATCAAAAGGAGTGCGATTTTTAGGTACGCTAATCACTTTAACGCCACTTAAATATTGACCGGTGATCGATTGAGGGCAGGCTTGAATTTGCGCTGGCGTACCGGCGACCACCACATGACCTCCATGTATCCCAGCACCTGGCCCCATATCAACGACGTAATCGGCGCTGGCAATTGTGTCGCTGTCGTGTTCAACGACAATCACCGTGTTACCGAGACTTTTTAAATGGGTTAAGGTTTTTAATAATTTTTCATTGTCGCGCTGATGCAAGCCGATCGAAGGTTCATCGAGGATATACAATACGCCCATTAAGCCGGCGCCGATTTGAGAGGCGAGCCGAATGCGTTGCGCTTCACCGCCAGAGAGCGTATCGGCACTGCGGTCGAGACTAAGATACGCTAAACCGACATTGATTAAGAATTGTAAGCGAGCCAAAATTTCTTTATTGATTTTGGTAGCAATGGGTGCTAAATGACCCTTGAGTTTAACTTTGCTTAACCAATCATAAGTCGCTTGAATTGAGCTATGGGTGAGTTCGGCTAAATTCTTTCCATCGACAAAGACATGGGAAGCAGCCACGTTTAACCGCCCACCATGACACGCTGGACATACTTGTGCTGTCATCAATCGCTTAAACTCATCGCGCATCAGCAAAGATTCGGTGCTAAGATAACGGCGTTGCAAATTAGTCATGATGCCTTCGAAAGCTTGTTGACGCATGACGCGTTGACGTCGCTCACCGCTGAATTCAAAATGAATTAATTCATTACCGCTGCCATAGAGGAGTACATTTTTTACCTTATCAGTTAATTTTTTAAAGGGTTTGTTCAAGTCAAAGCCATAGTGCGTCGCCACTTGACTAAGGAGGCCAAAGTAATAAGGGCTCTCTTGATCCCAGCCACGAATAGCACCCTCAGCCAAGCTACAGTCAGGTTTAGCGACGACTTTAGTGACATCAAAAAACTGTTTTATCCCTAAGCCATCGCAGCCACTACAAGCACCTGCCGGATTGTTGAATGAAAATAATCGGGGTTCTAATTCTGCCAAACTGTAGTTGCACACGTTACAGGCAAATTTTTGCGAAAAAATGAGTTCTGGCGCATCGGCATCTTCCATCAAGCTCACTTTGGCGATATCAGAGCCTAAGCGTAGGGCGATTTCAAATGATTCAGCCAATCTTAATTTGGCATCAGACTTGACTTTTAAGCGATCGACCACTACGTCAATACTATGTTTTTTCTTAGGGTCTAAAAGGGGTGTTTCTTCTAGATCGACGATCTGGCCATCGATCCTGACGCGAACAAAACCCTGCGCTTTCAACTGGCTAAATAATTCGCGTTGCTCACCTTTTCGTTCGCGGATAACACAGGCTAAAATCATCACCTTGGTGTCTTTGGGTAGGCTTAAGACACTATCGACCATTTGGCTGATGGTTTGAGCGGCCAGAGGTGTGCCATGGGTTGGGCATTGGGGCGTGCCGACTCGAGCATAAAGTAGACGCAAATAATCATAAATTTCGGTGGTAGTGCCGACGGTGGAGCGTGGATTGTGTGATGTTGATTTTTGTTGAATCGAAATGGCAGGTGATAAACCTTCGATATGATCGACATCGGGTTTTTCCATCACCGATAAAAATTGCCGCGCATAAGCCGAGAGCGATTCGACATAACGTCGTTGACCTTCGGCGTAGAGCGTATCGAAAGCCAGCGATGATTTCCCCGAGCCTGATAAACCGGTGATGACGATCAATTGATCGCGTGGCAGTGTTAAATCGATATTTTTGAGATTGTGGGTGCGTGCCCCTTGGATTTTAATGACACTCATTTAAATATCCTTGAAGGTACGATTAG